>JBDNCK010000026.1:0-11846 GCA_046719675.1 Sphingomonadaceae bacterium
GTCCGGGGCATCGCCTGCAATGCTGCCGTTGCTGCCGTTGCCGCCGTTGCTGCCATTGCCTCCCTTGGTCACCAGGCCGCTTGCCGCCAGGTCCTCGGGCGTCAGGTCCCCGCGGGTGGTCTGGTAGATGGCAATGACGGCGGCTGCGGTTTCCTCGATCGAGCGGCGGGTGACGTCGATGATGGGCCAGCCGCGGCTGTTGAACAGGCGGCGCGCCTCGCCCAGTTCCTCGGCGATGCGGTCGGGATCGACATAGTCGGACGAGAAGGCGGCGTTGGCGGTCAGCATGCGGTTGCGGCGGATGGCCACCAGCCGCTCGCGGCCCATGGTGAGGCCGATGAGGAGCGGACGCTTGAGCTCGAACAGGCGCGGATCCGGGCTGCGACCGCGCACGAGGGGCAGGTTGGCGACCTTGTAGCCGCGGTTGGCGAGATAGATGGAGGTCGGTGTCTTGGAGCTGCGCGAGACTCCGACGAGGAAGATGTCGGCTTCGTCCCAGCCCTCGGGTGCCTGGCCGTCGTCGTGGGCGAGCGTGTAGTTGAGCGCCTCGATGCGCTGGAAATAGGCGGCATCCATCACATGGCGGCCACCCGGGCGCGGGCGGGCGGCCTGGCCGAGCAGGCGCGACAGGCCAAAGACGATGGGATCGAGGACGGCGATGACCGGAAGCCCAAGCGCCTCGCAGCGTGATTCCAGGCGCATGCGCAGGCTGGGCCCGACCAGGGTGTAGAGGACGAGGCCGGGCTTGGCGGCGATGTCCTCGATCACCCGGTCGAGATGGCCTTCGGAGCGCACCAGCGGCCAGAAATGGCGAATCGCCTCCACTTCCTCGAACTGGGCGAGGGCTGCGCGCGCGAGCACATCGAGCGTCTCGCCAGTCGAGTCCGAGACGAGATGGAGATGGAACTGGCGCATGAATCCTGTGGATAGCCTTGCGGATGGCATTCGGGAACAGGGCGGGATGGAGGCCCTGCAAAGGGGCCTGTCATCCACATGTCATTTTTCGCGGCCAGGACCCAGAGGTTGCGGGCCGGTTTTTCCGCCTGTGGAAAAGATTTCCCCGTTTGCACGCGAAATGCGGTCATCGGGAGTTTAGGCAAATGGAATCAGGGTGATACCCTGCCTTCCTGGGTGAACAAGGTTGTGGATGAAGGTTAATCCCCGGGATTCACCGCAACACCATCATCATCATGCCTTCATGAAAGAGTCATGGAAGAGGGATGCAGGGGCCGTGCAGCCTTGCGAGGTTGACGCCTGCGCCGGCGACTTCCAAGGCAGCGGACATGGGTGCCTTTCTTGATGTGCTGGCCGGCGAGCGGCGTGATCCACCGCCGGTCTGGCTGATGCGGCAGGCTGGCCGCTACCTGCCCGAGTATCGGGCGCTTCGCGGCGAGAAGGGCGGCTTTCTCGAGCTGGTGATGGACCCGGAAGCTGCAGCCGAGGTGACCCTGCAGCCGATCCGCCGCTTCGGGTTCGATGCCGCGATCCTGTTCTCCGACATCCTGGTGGTGCCGCTGGCGCTCGGGCAGCAGCTATGGTTCGAGGAGGGCGAGGGGCCGCGGCTGGCGCCGCCGCTCAGGGACGGGTCGATCGTGATGGCGCTTGGCGCCATGGAGATGGCGCAGGCGAAGCTGGCGCCCATCATCGAGACGGTGCGCCGCGTGAAGGCGGCCCTGCCGGCGGAGACGGCGCTCATCGGCTTTGCCGGCGGGCCGTGGACGGTTGCCACCTACATGCTGGCGGGCCGCGGCGGCGATCTCGAGGCAGCGCGGCTTGCCAGCTATCGCGATCCGCTGGGCTTCCAGATGCTCATCGACCGGATCACCAATGTGACGATCGGCTATCTGGCCGCCCAGATCGCAGCCGGTGCCGATGCGGTGCAGATCTTCGACAGCTGGTCGGGCGTGCTGACGCCGGAGCAGTTCGAGCGGTTCGTCATCCGTCCGACGGCGCAGATCACGGCCTCGATCGGGCATCTCGCCCCGGTCATCGGGTTTCCGCGCGGCTGCGGGGACCGCGTTTCGGCCTATGCGCGCGAGAGCGGCGTCAGGGCCGTGGGGCTGGACGAGACGATGACGCCCGAGCGGCTGCCCATGGATCTCCCGGTGCAGGGCAATCTCGATCCGATGGCGCTGCTGGCTGGCGGCGAGGCGCTCGCCAAGGCGGTCGATGCCGTCCGGCGGCGGTTCGAGGGGCGGCCGCACATTCTGAACCTTGGCCATGGCATCGACAAGGAAACGCCGGTTGCCCATGTCGAGGCGCTTCTGGCGCAGGTGCGCGGCCGATGAATGCGATGATGGGCTGGCTGGGCAGCGGCTATGTGTGGGTGAAGGCGTTTCACGTCATCCTCACCTTCTACTGGGTGGCGGGGCTGTTCATGCTGCCGCGCTACCTTGTCTATCAGCATGGCGAGGTGCCGGGATCCGAGGCCGACCGGAAGTGGACGGAGCGCACGGCGCGCCTCAGGCGGATCATCCTGACGCCGAGCCTGGTGCTGACCTGGATCCTCGGGCTGGCAGCCGCCGCCTCCTATGGGCTGACAGCCGCTGGCTGGATCCATGCCAAGATCACGCTCGCCCTTCTCCTGACCGGTTACCATGGCTGGATGGTGTCGGTTTCGAAGAAGATGGCGCTCGGCGGGCGGCCGGTGGCGGAGAAGACCCTGCGCCTCATGAACGAGGTGCCGGCCCTTGCCGTCATCCTGCTGGTGCTGCTGGCGATCCTGAAGCCCTTCTAGGGGCAGGCCTTGCCGGGGACGCGCGCTGCTATTCCGCGGCAAGCGCCTGTGCTGGCGCGGCGAGAAGGCGCTGGCGGGCGGCTTCATATTCGCGCGCGAGCCGTGCGACCAGCTCGGCAGCCGGGACCACGGCCTTGACGGCGCCGATGCCCTGGCCCGAGCCCCAGATGTCGCGCCAGGCCTTGGCTTCGGTGTTGCCGCCGCTGCCGAAATTCATGGTGGAAAGATCGCCCTTCGGCAGATTGTCGGGATCAAGCCCTGCCGCCACGATCGAGGGCCGCAGATAATTGCCATGGACCCCGGTGAAGAGGTCGGAATAGACGATGTCGGACGCCCGGCAATCGACGATGGCCTGCTTGTAGCGTTGGTCGGCGCGGGCCTCTTCGGTCGCGATGAAGGCCGAGCCGATATAGCCGAAGTCCGCGCCCATGGCCTCGGCGCCAAGGACGGCGGCCCCGGTTGCGATCGCGCCCGACAGGGCGACGGGCCCATCGAACCATTCGCGGATTTCCTGGACGAGCGCGAAGGGCGAGGTGGTGCCGGCATGGCCGCCGGCGCCTGCCGCGACCGGGATCAGGCCATCGGCCCCCTTCTCGATTGCCTTCCTCGCGAAGCGGTCGTTGATGACATCGTGAAGCACGATGCCGCCATAGCTGTGGATGGCGGCGTTCACATCCTCGCGCGCGCCGAGCGAGGTGATGATGAGCGGCACCTTGTATTTCACGCAGAGCTCGAGGTCTGCCATCAGCCGGTCGTTCGACTTGTGGACGATGAGGTTGACGGCATAGGGCGCGTCGGCCTCGGTGAGTTCGGAGGTGAGGCGCTGCAGCCATTCCTCGAACTGCGGCAGCGGGCGGGCGTTGAGGCTGGGGAAGGAGCCGACGACCCCGGCCTTGCACTGGGCGATGACAAGATCCGGGTTGGAAATGATGAAGAGCGGTGCGGCGATCACCGGGATCCTCAGGCGGGCGCGGATCTTCTGCGTGACGGGGTGCATGGTCATCCTTCCATGGACTTGAGCGGGACGGACGCATCGGCAAGGCGTTCCGGGGGAATGCGGGCCCCCCGCTCCACCAGGGCGCGGCCGCCCATGTAATCCTTCGCTGCGTTGATGCAGTCGAGCGCAACCACTGCGCCAGCCCTCAGATAGACGAGGGACCAGGAGCGCGACGAAGGGTCGCCGCGCACGATCCGCTCGTCGGCACCGGCCGACAGGCCCACCGTCTGGAGCCTGAGGTCATACTGGTTGGACCAGAACCAGGGCAGCGCCCGATAGGGGAGCGCGGCATCGCCCGCAAGCATGTGGGCGGCAGCCGTCCGCGCCATGTCGGAGGCGTTCTGCACCGATTCGAGCCGGATGGCGCCGGCATCCGGCGCATGAGGGTTGTGGTGGAGCGCGCAGTCCCCGATGGCGTAGATGTCGGGCAGGGTGGTGCGGCAGTGGCGGTCGACGGCGACGCCGTTGGGACAGTCGGCGCCGGCCGCGCGCAGCGGCTCGACCGCCGGGACAATCCCGATCCCGGCGATGACGACATCGGCGGGGATGCGCTCGCCCCCGGCAAGCCGGACATCCCGGTCCTCGATGGCGGCAACCGTCACGCCGAGGCGGATGTCGACGCCGCGGGCGCGGTGCTCGGCGGCGTAGAAGTCGCTCACTTCCGGGCCGGCGACGCGGGCCAGCAGCCGCGGCAGCGCCTCGAGCACGGTGACGGGATGGCCCTGCTGCACCAGCACGGCGGCGGCTTCTAGCCCGATGTAGCCGCCGCCGACGATGGCGACGCTGGCACCCGGCACGAGGGCGGCGCGCAGCTGCTCCACATCCTGGCGGGTGCGGATGGCGTGTGCGCGTTCGGCCCCGGGGACGGCAAGGCGCCGCGCCTCGCCGCCGGCTGCCCAGATCAGCCGGTCCCAGACGAAGGTTTCGCCCTGTTCGCTGGTGGCGGTGTGGGCGGCGGCATCGATGGCGGCGATAGCAGTGCTGGTGCGCACCGTGATGCCGCGCTCGGCCCAGAAGCCGGCAGGGCGCAGCAGCAGGCGTTCGGCCGTCCGTTCGCCGGCGAGGAACTCCTTGGAAAGCGGCGGGCGTTCGTAGGGGAGATCGGGCTCGGCGCCGGCGAGCGTGACGGCGCCGGTGTAGCCACCCTGGCGCAGCGCAATGGCCGCCGAGGCCCCGGCCTGCCCGGCGCCGACGATGAGCACGCCGCTCATTCGTCGGCGTAGATCTTCACTTCGCGCGCGCCGGCCGATGTGGCGGCGGCGCGATACATGCCGGTTGAGTTCATGGAAAAGACGATGCCGCCATCCGCGCCGATGGCAATCACGCCGCCGTCGCCGCCGAGGCTTCCCACATCGGCGATCGTGGCGTCGGCCGCGGCCTGGAGCGCCTGGTTGCCGAAGCGCACCCGGTCGCAGATCTGGCCGGCGGCCCGCACGCGCAGGAAGATCTCGCCCGAGCCGGTGGCAGAGACCGCGCAGGCGCCGTTCTCGGCGATGGTGCCGGCGCCGATGACGGGGCTGTCGCCGATGCGGCCCGGCGCCTTGCCGGTGAGCCCGCCAGTCGAAGTGGCAGCTGCGAGATTGCCGGCCTGGTCGCGCGCGACCGCACCCACGGTGCCGAACTTTAGCTTCAGGTCGAAGCCGCGTTCCTTCAGGATTTCCTCCAGCATCTTCTGCCGGGCCGGCGTGATGAAGTGGCTGTTGGCGACCTGCGCGAGGCCGTGCGCACGGGCGAACGCGTCGGCCGCTGCGCCGGCGAGAAAGACATGCGGGCCGGTTTCCATCAGTTTCCGGGCGAGCGCGACGGGGCTCTGCGTGGTGGTGACACCGGTGACGGCGGCCGCGCGGCGGGTGGCTCCGTCCATGATGGCGGCATCGAGTTCGGCGGTGCCGGCCGAGGTAAGGGCCGCGCCCACCCCGGCGTTGAAATGCGGGGAGGCTTCCAGCAGCGCAACCACGGCCTCGACGGCATCAATGGCCGAGCCGCCTTCGGCAAGGATGGTGCTGCCGGCGGCGAGCGCGTCTGCGAGTGCCTTGCGGATGGCGGCTTCCTCGCCGGGGCCGAACTGGTCGAGCGCGATGACGCCAGCACCCCCGTGGAGGGCAAGCGACCACTCCTTCGCGGCGGCCGGCATCGTCAGGATGAGGGCCGCGAGCGCGGCGAGCAGCTGTTGGCGCATGGGTCTTTCCCTCCGGTCATGGGTTGCGGGGCTAGGCGGCGGGCGGCGATGTTGCAACCGTTGACGGCTGGCGGGCGAGGCGTTACGGCCACGCGCCTCCCGGCGGGGTAGCTCAGTTGGTGAGAGCGCAGGATTCATAACCCTGAGGTCGCGGGTTCAAGTCCCGCCCCCGCTACCAGCAGCCCGGACCTGCGGGCGGCCTGATCCTGCCGGCAAGGCTCGATGACATCGGCGAAGACCTGCGACGGCTCGTCCTGCCTGCCAAGCGCGCCATCCTCGAGCAGGCCGGACTGGAGCCAGTGCCGGACTGGGAACGCGCCCATGGCCCGATCCGGAATGCGGCCGGGCATCTTGGCTTGGACGCATCCGAAGCACGCTGGGTCTTGCGCCATGTTCCGGAGCATGCGCCCAGGCTGCCGGGCTTCGGCTGGAAATGGATCAGCAACCATTATGGCCTGCATCGTCGCGCGCGTGATGCCGATCCGGACCTGGTTGATCCTGCCGCCCATCTTGCAGCGCAGCGTCGGGGCAATCCCTTCGCGGTGCAGCTGGCCCGCGAACATGTGATGCTGAAACTCGGGCCCAGCGACCTGATCGTTCACATGATCCCGAAGTGGGAGGCTGCGAAGCGCTTTCACCAAAAGGCCCTGTCCTACGCTGCCTGGTATGCCGGTGCGCATGGCAGACAGGTGCCGACGCTCCTGTTCATGGCTGGCATGATCGCCCTGGCCGAGCGGGCGGCGAAGCCATCCGACACCACGCCTGCAGCCGCCTTCTACGCCGGGGGACATGCGCTTCTTGCGAGGGATCCGACGGCTGTCGTGGACGTGATTCGGGACACCCTTCTCACCTGGTTCCATTACTCGCCCGAGACCTGGACCCTGCGACCGCATGTGGACTGGAACTGGGCCGATCAGCCCGGCCGGTCCGGCATGCTCCGCCGCGTGTCCGAAGGAAGGAACGCGTACGCTGCACCCCCTCCGTCAGGCAGCCGTGCCTGACTTCGCCGTTCCACGCCGCCCTGCGTGGCGGGTGGACCCGGATCGCCGGAACGGATGCCTCGATCACCCCAAGAACCGAGGGATAAGGAATTCAGCGAGGGACGACGAAAGGAGACGTTGGAATGAGTGACGATGAGGAAGATTTCGACGATGAATGGGAATTCGATGATGACATTTATACCTGGGACCTCGTAGAGGTTATGGACAAATCCGGGGAAAAGATTATCGAACTCAGCTGGGATATCGGTACCCGTTTTCATTCAGGTTTTTCGATCATCTATTCCTATTCAGGGTTCTTTTTCCATCTCTCTGAAGAGGAGGGAATGAAGGGTCCGTTCGCGACCCTCGAGCAGGTGCTCGAGGACGCCCATTTCCATACGGAGGGCATCCCACGGCCGGACATCCGATGCACCTTGGAACTTGAGGAGAGCGATGTCCTCCTCAGAGCCGCCTATGACATGGCGGGCGAGCCTGGGCAGACGGTCCTGATCAACGACAAGGTCCATGTCCGCCTTAGATGGGGCGTCCTGGCCAGGCGAAACGACAAGGACGGCAGTCTCACGCTGGTCTACGCGTCTCCCCACGGATGATCCGCGGCAGCAGGCAGATGCAGCGCCTGGGATGGCCGTCCCGACCCATCCCGGGAATCGCCCGCCGACCTTGCTGGTCCGCGTCCTCTCGCGACCACCCGTCATGCAGCGGCATGAGCGGACTGCGTGGCGGAAGGAGGCGGGGCGGAAGGAGGCGGGGCGGAGGCGAGCGCGGCGCTTGGGGGGGCAGGCGGCGGGCCGTCAGAACCGCATCGAGCCGCGCACATACCAGAAGCCGCCCATCCAGCCGATCGGCGCCACGTCCGGGTAGATCGCCCCGTTCACCAGCCCCCCGGTGGTCGGGAAGATGTTGCGGGTCTCCCGCTCGGGGAAGGTGTTGAGCAGGTTCTCGGCCCCCGCGGCGAGGCGGAAGCGTTCGCGGATGGTCACGCCGAACTCGAGGTCCAGGCTCGCCTGTGCCCCGAACCGCCTTGGCCACGGGTTGGGATAGAGCGCGCGCGCCTGCTCCACCGTCAGGATCCCGCTTCCGGGCGTCGGGCCGAAGCCGCCGGTGATGGGATCGAAGAAGGTCGAGAAGGAGCCGAAATAGTTGACCCGGATGGTGGCATCGATCGGATCGGCCTGCAGGGTCGAAGTGAAGGTGCCCCGCCAGCGCGGCACCGAATTCTCGATGTTGCCGACCCGGACGTCGTCGATTGGGGAAAGGCTGATGGTCCGGCCCGAGGGGAGCGTTCCGGTGATGGTCCGTCGGTCGGTCACAAGGGTCCGGTTGTAGTTGATGGCAAGATTGTTGCGAAGCGCCCCGAGCGGCGTTTCGCCCGACTGGATGAGCACGATGTCGACCCCGCGGGTGCGGGTGCGGAAAGCGTTGGTGAAGTAGCGCACCGCACCCAGCTCCTCGGCGCCCGGCACGCCGCGGGCGACGAGGTCGGCCCGGTCGGGCGCCGGGTTGATGTTGCCGGTGAGCGCAATCCGGTCCCGCACCCGAATGTCGTAATAGTCGATCGTCGCCGTCAGCCCGAAGCCGGGCTGCACCACCAGCCCTGCCGAGACATTCACCGATTTCTCCGGGGTCAGATCCTCGGCGAGATAGTAGCGGCCGATCAGGCTGTCGACGCGCGCGTTGAGCACGCCCAGCGGCACGACCGAGCCGAAGGGGAATCCGGTTGTCAGATTCTGGGTGAACTGCTGGCCCGGCGTCGGCGCCTTGAAGCCGGTCGAGGCCGAGGCGCGCAGCGCCAGCGCTTCGGTCAGCGCGAAGCGCCCGGTCAGCTTGCCGTTCAGGGTTCCGCCGAAATCGTCGAAATAGTCGTAGCGCAGGGCAGCGCCGACCTGCAGCGTGGCGGCAAGGTCGGCCTCGACATCGACATAGCCCGAATAGTTGTTGCGCCCGCCCTGCACCACCGAGTCCGGCGAGAACCCCTGGAAACCGTTCGCCCCGGGAAGGGCGGTTGCCACCCGCCGGGCGCCGGTGGCGGTCAGCAACGGAACCGGGGCGGACGCGCCCGGCGTGCCGCACCGGACCGCCACTCCGCCCAGCCGGCATTCGGCAAGCCATTGCGAGGCAAACGGGCCTACTTCCCAGGAAGCCCGGTCTCCCAGCCCGACCTCGAAGGATTCCCGCCGCACCTCGAGCCCGAAGGCAAGCAGCGCCGGCTTCGCCAGCCCGAGGTCGAGATCGCGGGTGAAGTCGGCGTTGAAGTTGATCTCCCGCTGGACGAACTTGCCGAGATAGAATTCGGTCGGGGTTGCCGGCCCGAGCGAGGCGTTCAGCGTGTCCTTGAGGGTGTAGCGGATCTTGCTGAGCCCGGCGGCCAGGGACAGATCATAGCCGAAACCGATGATCGTGCCACGGACGCCGCCGACGATGCTCGCATCCTCGTTGGTGGAGCCGAAGAAGGGCACGAAGCCGTTGGCAAAGCCCGGCAGTTCGGTGTTGGCGTTCCAGGTCCGGCCGTTGATGTCCCAAAGCGGCGTGCCGTCGGGGGCGACGCCCACCCGGTCGAGGAACACCGGGTTGACCGAGCGCGACAGGTTGGCGGTGCCCGGCCGCCCGGGGATGGGTTCGAGCGCCGTCACGCCGATCGGCCGGCGAAGGTTGAAGTCGATGCCCTGGCGCTGCCAGCCCCAGTTCCCAAAGGCGTAGACCGCCACCTCATCCAGCGGGATTTCGGCGTTGAACACCAGCCGGTAGGCGCGGGTGTCGACTCCGCCCAGCCGGTTGCCGGTGGGAAAGTCGGTGACGATTCCGGCCCGGCGCAGCGGCTCGATCTCCGGCCGCTCCACCGAGCGGTCGAAGATGCCCTGGTCGATGAATTCCGCCGTCAGGTTGAAGAAGCCTTCCGTCCCCAGCCGGGTTCCCCAGCCGGCCGAGACCTGCACGTCATCGCCGTCGCCCCGGTAGCTCTGGCCGAACTGGGCGTTGGCGAGGAAGCCTTCGGAATTGCGGGTGAGACCGATGTTGATGACCCCGGCGATCGCGTCCGAGCCATATTGTGCCGATGCGCCGTCGCGCAGCACTTCGATCCGCTCCACGGCAGCGACCGAGATCTGCGAGATGTCCGGCCCGTGGGCCCCGGCGTTGAGGGCGCCGCCGGCGACCTGCACCAGCGCCGAGCGGTGCCGGCGCTTGCCATTGACGAGCACGAGGATCTGGTCGGCCGGAAGGCCGCGCAGCGTTGGCGGCCGGACGAAGGCGGAGGCATCGCCGAGCAGGTTGCGCTGCTGGTTGAACGAGGGCACCAGGGTCTTGAGCACACTCTGCAGCTGTGCGGCCGGCACGGCCTTGAAGTCGTCGCGGGTGAAGACGTCGACGGGCACCGGGCTGTCGAGCAGGGTGCGGTCGGTCCTGCGGGTTCCGGTCACCACGATATCGCCGTCGCCGCGGCCGGCGGCCCCGGTTGCGCGCGCCTGTGGATCGGCGGCCGCCGCGTTGCTGCCATCGGCGGGGGCTGTATCGTCTGCCAAGGCGGCCGCAGGCTGCGCCATTGCTGCTGCCATGGCGACAAGCGAGGCAGCCGCGAGCCGCGTCACGCGCGCTGCCGTGCCTGCTGCCGCTGCCGCTGGCGCCCTCCGCAATGCCGCGGCCTGTCGGCTGGCCTGCGCGGCATGGAGAAGCCGGGGGTGGATCGGTCCGGGAGCGGGGAAGGCGACGGAAGAAGCAGGCTCGGTCATGGCAAGGTCTCTCAAGAGTTCGGGCAGGCCGATCTGCGCTCGGCCGGAACCGGGCTGGCCTGCGCGGCCCGTGTCCGGCTTCGCTCCCCTTGAACCTCTGTGCGCGGCCGTTCTGCTGGCCGTCCTTCCTTGTTTCCGCCTGCCCCCGGACGCCGGCGGTCAGGCCGCAACGGCGGCCGGAAGGGCGGCCACGAAGCGTTGCACGTCCTCGGGCCGCCCGGTGCTGACCCGCGCCCATTGTTTCCACTTGCCGTAGGCGCCGCGGATCATGATCCCGCGCGCCGCCAGCCTTGCCTGCAGCTGGTCCGCATCCGGAACCTTGAGGTAGACGAAGTTGGTCTGTGACGGCAGCGCCTCGATCCCCAGGGCGCGCGCGCCCTCGACAATCGCCGCGCGGGCAGCGCCGATCGCCTGCCGCGAGGCATCGAGGAAGGCCCGGTCCTCGAAGCAGCCGATGGCGGCGGCAAGGCCCGCGGTGTTGCCGCCGAAGCTCATCAGCAGGGGCCGCACCTCGGCGGCAAGCGCGGCCGGCATCAGCGCATAGCCGACCCGAAGCCCGGCCATGCCATGGATCTTCGAGAAGGTCCGGGTGATGATAACACGCCGCCCCTCGCGCAGCAGGTCAAGCACCGAGTTGGCCTCGGGATTGTCGGTGAGCTCGTTGTAGGCTTCATCGACAACGAGGATCACCTCTGCCGGCAGCGCCCGCGCGAAGGCCCTGAGCGGCGCGGCCGGGATCAGCAGGCCGGTCGGGTTGTTGGGATTGCACAGATGGACGACGGCCACCCCGGGTGCGCGGGCGGCGGCGGCGATCGCCTCGAGGTCGACCTGCATGTCGGCCTTGAGGGGGATGCGCACCACCTGCCCGCCAAGCCGCTCGCCGTAGCGGACAGTTGCGTCCCAGAAGAGTTCCGGGCAGACCGTCGTTGCCGCGCGGGCAAAGGCCAGGGCGATGGCCGAGAGGACCTCGGTCGAGCCGCTGCCAATGACGACCTGCTCGGGCGTGAGGCCGCAGCTCTCGGCGATAATGGCGGTCAGCAGCTGCAGCCCGCGATTGGCATACCAGCAGCCCTCGGCCGCCGTATCCCGGATCGCCTGCAGGGCGGCAGGCGACGGGCCGAAGGGATTCTCGTTTCGCGACAGCAGCGCGATCCCGTCGTCCGGGCCGAAGCGCGGGACGGCGGGCGCAGGTTTGAGCCCGGGCGGC
>JBDNCK010000265.1:0-3466 GCA_046719675.1 Sphingomonadaceae bacterium
GAATGTCCCGGAGGCCGACTGGCACACGCCCGCGCACTAGGCCCGGCGGTCGCGGTCCCATACCCAGGGGAGGCCGAACAGGAGGCCGGCCAGGAAGCCGCCGACATGCGCCCAGATGGCAATCTGCGGTCCGCCCGACGTGTTGAAGGCAACCGCAATCAGCAGCTGCAGCCCGATGAACAGGGCCGCATAGCGCAGCGCGCGGACCAGCTCGCCCGACAGCTGCAGGCCGAGGATGCTGGCAGGTGCCTCGCTGGTGCGGGCATAGAGGAGGGCGTAGGTTGCAAAGATCGCGGAGACGGCGCCGGATGCACCGACGACGGGCACCACCGACGACGGGCTTGCGATCACCTGCACGAGGCCGCCGACGACACCGCCCAGCAGGAACAGGAGCAGCAGGCGCACGGGCCCGATCAGCCATTCCGTGTGGCGCCCCACCCAGGCGAGGAACAGCATGTTCATCGCAAGATGGGCAAGGCCGGCGTGCAGGAACTGGTGGGTGACAAGCGTGGCCAGCGGCGGCACGGTGCCCGGCATGCCCACGACATGCCCGGTAACCCGCGCCGGCACGAGCCCGCCGGCCAGCGCCAGCACATCCGCAAACGGCCGCCCGGCAACCCAGGTGACGAGCTGAATGCCCACGCACAGGAGCAGCAGCGCCCCAGTCGCCCGGGCGGCCGGAGGCTTCCAGGGCTTCATGGCACGCACGCCTCCGGGGTTCAGATGAAGCGGACCTTCTCGATCAGGTAGCTGCGGTCGCCCGAGGGCGTCACCACTTCCACTTCCTCGTCGACCCGGCGGCCGATCAGCGCCCGCCCGAGCGGCGAGTTGTAGCTGATGCGGCCGCGCTTGGCATCCGCCTCGGTCTCGCCGACGATCTGGTAGGTGATCTTGCGCTCTTCCTCGTCGACGAGATCAACCGTCGCGCCGAACACCACCCGGTCGCCCGAAAGGGTCGTCGGATCGATGACATGGGCGCGCGCGAGCTTGTCTTCCAGCTCGGCGATCTGGGCCTCGATCTGGCCCTGGCGCTCCTTGGCGGCATGATACTCGGCGTTCTCGGACAAGTCGCCGTGGGCGCGCGCCTCCTCGATGGCCTCGACATTCTCGGGCCGCTCCACTTCCTTCAGGTGCCGAAGCTGCTTCTGGAGATGCTCATAGCCTTCGGCCAGCATCGGGAATTTCTCGATCGTTGCCATAGGGGGTTCGCCTTGTCCCGGTCTTGAATCTTGTCTCCAGGGGTTTCGCCCGAAAGCCATTGCATCCGGCAAAAGGGCCGGCAGAGCACTGGACGTTCGGGTGATGACCTCCTTTGAGAGGCAGGAGTGTAGGGCGCCGGCAGGCGATGTGCAAGGGTGGCCTCAGGCCAGGCTGGCGTGCAGATCCTGCAGGCTGGCGACGTCGGGCGCGCGGGCGCGGGCGGCAGCAATCGCCTCCACGGCGGCAAGGCTGGCGGCTGCCGTCGTGTAGATGGGCACCTTGCGGGCCCAGGCAGCGGCGCGGATCGTCTGGCTGTCCTTGAGCGACTGCACGCCTTCGGTCGTGTTGAAGACAAGCGCCACCCCGCCATCCTCCAGCCGGTCGACGATGTGCGGCCGGCCCTCCAGCACCTTGTTCACGACTTCGACTTCAAGCCCTTCCCCGGCGAGGAAGGCCGCCGTGCCGCGGGTTGCCACCACATGGAAGCCCATGCCGAGAAGATCGCGCACCGCCGGCAGGATCAGCGGCTTGTCGCTGTCCTTGACCGACACGAACACGGTTCCCTGTTGCGGCAGTTCGGTGCCGCCGGCGAGCTGGCTCTTCCAGAAGGCCATGGCAAAATCGGCGTCAATCCCCATGACTTCGCCCGTGCTCTTCATTTCCGGAGACAGGACAGGATCGGAACCGGGAAAGCGCGCGAAGGGAAAGACGGCTTCCTTGACGGCCGTGTAGCCGGGGCGGCGGCGGGGAAGCGCGAAGCCGGCAAGCGAGGCGCCGGCCATCACGCGCGCGGCAATCGCGGCAAAGGGCTGGCCCATCGCCTTGGCGACGAAGGGCACGGTGCGGCTGGCGCGCGGGTTCACCTCGATGAGATACACCTCGCCGTCCCTGACGGCGAACTGGACATTCATGAGACCGCGCACCCGCAAGGCCTGCGCCAGCGCTTCGGTCTGCCGTTCGATTTCCGCGACGATCGTCGGCGGCAGGCTGTGCGGCGGAATGGCACAGGCGCTGTCGCCGGAATGGACGCCGGCTTCCTCGATATGCTGCATGACGCCGGCCACCACCACCGTCTGGCCGTCGGCCAGGGCATCGACATCCACTTCGATGGCATCGCGCAGGTAGCGGTCGATGAGGACCGGTGCGTCGCCCGAGACCTTCACCGCCGTCTCGATATAGGTTTCGAGATGGGCGCGGTTCTCGACAATCTCCATCGCCCGGCCGCCAAGGACATAGGAGGGGCGCATCAGCACCGGATAGCCGATGCGGTCGGCCACGGCTGCCGCCTCATCGGCGGAGCGCGCAATTCCGCCGGCCGGCTGGCGCAGGTTGAGGCGCGTGACAAGGTCAGCGAAGCGTTCGCGGTCCTCGGCAAGGTCGATCGAATCGACGGGGGTGCCGAGGATGGGGATGCCGGCTTCCTCGAGCGCATGGGCGAGCTTCAGCGGCGTCTGCCCGCCAAGCTGCACGATCACGCCTTCAAGCGTTCCGTTCGCCTGTTCGGCGGCAAGGATCTCGAGCACATCCTCGGCGGTCAGCGGCTCGAAATAGAGCCGGTCGGAGGTGTCATAGTCGGTCGAGACCGTCTCGGGGTTGCAGTTGACCATGATCGTCTCGAAGCCGGCATCCGACAGCGCGAAGCAAGCATGGCAGCAGCAGTAGTCGAACTCGATGCCCTGCCCGATCCGGTTAGGGCCGCCGCCCAGGATCACGATCTTGCGGGCCGCCGAGGGTGCTGCCTCGCATTCCTGGCCGGCGTAGGTCGAATACATATAGGGTGTTGCGGCATCGAACTCGGCCGCACAGGTGTCGATGCGCTTGAACACCGGGCGCACGCCAAGCGCATGCCGGCGCGCGCGCACCCGCGCCTCGCTGGAGGCCGCAAGGGCTGCCAGACGCGCGTCGGAAAAGCCCATGGCCTTGAGGTCCCGCAGCCGCGCCGGGTCCTCGGGCAGGCCGTTGGCGGCAACATCGGCTTCGGCTGCGACGATGGCGGCAAGCTGGGCCACGAACCATGGGTCGTAATGGGCGATCCGCGTGACTTCGGATTCGGGAATGCCCAGGCGCAGGGCATGGGCTGCAACCAGCAGCCGGTCGGGCGTGCGGGTGGCCAGCCTTGCGAGCACTTCGCCCTTGCTTGCCCCTTCCAGTGACTCCGGCGCGTCGAGCCCGGAAAGGCCCGTCTCGAGCCCGCGCAGCGCCTTCTGCAGGGATTCGGCAAAGCTGCGGCCGATGGCCATGACTTCACCCACCGATTTCATCGAGG
>JBDNCK010000266.1:0-3442 GCA_046719675.1 Sphingomonadaceae bacterium
CGAACTTCTCCCACGGGTTGCGGCTTGCCTGCTTGATGCCAAGCGAGATGCGGCGCTTCTCGGCATCCACCTCGAGCACCATCACGTCCACTTCCTGGCTGGTCGAGACGATCTTGCCCGGGTGCACATTCTTCTTGGTCCAGCTCATCTCCGAGACATGGACGAGGCCTTCGATGCCCGGCTCCAGCTCGATGAAGGCACCATATTCGGTGATGTTGGTAACGCGGCCAGTCAGCTTCGCACCCACCGGATACTTGGCTTCCGCGCCTTCCCACGGATCCGTCTCGAGCTGCTTCATCCCGAGCGAAATCCGCTGCGTATCGCGGTTGATCCGGATGATCTGCACCCGGACCGAATCCCCGATGTTGATGACTTCGCTCGGGTGCTGCACCCGCTTGTAGCTCATGTCCGTCACATGGAGCAGGCCGTCGATCCCGCCGAGATCGACGAAGGCGCCATAGTCGGTGATGTTCTTGACGACCCCGTCGAGCACCTGGCCCTCGGAGAGCGACTGGATGAGGCCGGAACGCGCCTCGGCCCGGCTTTCCTCGAGGATCGCGCGCCTCGAGACGACGATGTTGCCGCGCTTGCGGTCCATCTTCAGAAGCTGGAAGGGCTGCGTCATGCCCATCAGCGGGCCGACGTCCCGCACCGGGCGGATGTCGACCTGGCTGCCGGGCAGGAAGGCCACCACGCCGCCGAGATCGACGGTGAACCCGCCCTTCACGCGGCCGAAGATGGTGCCATCCACGCGTTCGCCGGCCTCGAACTGGCGCTCGAGCTTGTCCCAGGCGGCTTCGCGGCGGGCACGGTCGCGCGAGAGCATGGCTTCGCCAAGCGCGTTTTCCACGCGGTCGACATAGACATCGACTTCGTCGCCAACGGCCACTTCCGGCTCGCCGTTGAACGACAGGAATTCCTTGATGGGCACCCGCCCTTCCGACTTCAGACCCACATCGATGACGACGAGATCATTCTCGATTGCCGTCACGCGGCCCTTGACCACACGGCCCTCGAACGACTGGCTGCTGCCAAGCGACTGGTCGAGGAGCGCCGCGAAATCCTCGCGGCTGGGCATTGCAGAGGTTGCCATCCAGTTCCTTCCGAATCTTGCCTGCCTGCCGGTTGTCTCCGGCGGTCTGTTCGGCGCCGCAGGCCCCATTGCCCGCAGCACCGGCCCAGAAGCCCCGCGCACCCGCACCGGCGCACCTGCCCCGCACAATCCTGCGCAAACGAAAGCTGCGCAAACAAAAAAGGCGCAGGCAGGAAAACCCCCTGCCGGCGCGGCGTCAGATTGCCGGGTTCAGGCGCCCCGTCACAAGATCGATGGCCCGCTGAACGGACCCGTCCTTATCAAGGTCGGTCGTATCGAGCAAGATGGCGTCTTCCGCCTGGCGCAGCGGTGCCGCATCGCGGCCGCTGTCGCGCGCGTCGCGCGCGGAGATGTCCGCCTGCACCGCTGCCAGGTCGCGATCGCTGGCCTCGCCCCCCAGTTCCAGCCAGCGGCGGCACGCCCGCGCCTCGGGGCTTGCCGTCACGAAGAGCTTCACCGTTGCATCCGGGGCGATGACGGTGCCAATGTCACGCCCGTCCAGCACCGCCCCACCTGGCTGCGCGGCAAAGGCGCGCTGGAATGCCAGCAGCCCCGCGCGCACCTCGGGATGCGCCGACACCAGCGAGGCAGCCTCGGACGTGGCCGGAGTGCGCAGGTCGGGATGCTCGAGCAGGGAGAGGTCGAGCGCGGCTGCCAGCCGGCCGAGCGCCGGGCCATCCTCTTCGGCGACGCCTTCGCGACGGGCGGCAAGCGCGACGGCGCGGTAAAGCGCCCCGGTGTCGAGATGCGGCAGGCCGAAATGGCGGGCAAGCGCCCGCGCAATCGTGCCCTTGCCCGACGCTGCCGGGCCGTCCACTGCAATCACCAGCCCCACGTGTCGCCGTTCTAGAGCAGCCTGGCGATCTTCGGCTTCAGCTGCTCCGGCGTGACCGTCGGTGCAAAGCGTTCCACGGGCTGGCCCTCGCGGTTCACCAGGAACTTGGTGAAATTCCACTTGACCGCCCGCGAACCAAGGAGCCCCGGTGCCTCGTCCTTGAGATGCTGGTAGAGCGGATGCGCATCCGGCCCGTTCACGTCGACCTTGGCGAACATCTGGAAGGTAACGGGATAGGTCGTCGTGCAGAAGGTGGCGATTCCTGCCTCGTCGAGCGGTTCCTGCCCGGCAAACTGGTTGCAGGGAAAGCCGAGGATTTCGAACCCCTTGTCCCTGAACTCGCGGTACAGCGCCTCGAGCCCGTTGAACTGGGGCGTGAAGCCGCACCGGGACGCGGTGTTGACGATGAGCAGCACCTTGCCGCGATAGTCCTCGAGGCTGACCTCGCGCCCGTCGAGCGTCCTTGCCTGGTGGTGATAGATGTCGACCATTGGTCCTCCGGCTCCCAGCCCCACGCATCTCCCAT
This sequence comes from Sphingomonadaceae bacterium, assembly GCA_046719675.1. Lineage (GTDB taxonomy): Bacteria > Pseudomonadota > Alphaproteobacteria > Sphingomonadales > Sphingomonadaceae > Thermaurantiacus. The sequence goes on from JBDNCK010000266.1 coordinate 2,455, forward strand.
GCAACAGACGGGTGCAAACGAAAAGGGCCTGCCGGAGGAACCCGGCAGGCCCTGAACATTGCGTGCGCTCGCTGCGACTACTCGCGCTGGCCGAGGAAGTTCAGCAGGAAGCTGAACATGTTGACGAAGTCGAGGTAGAGCGAGAGCGCGCCCATGATGGCCGCCTTGCCGGCCATGTCGGTGCCGGCGACATAGTCGTACATGTTCTTGATGCGCTGCGTGTCATAGGCGGTGAGGCCGGCGAAGATCAGCACGCCCACGGCCGAGACCACGAAGGCGAGCGCGGGCGAGCCGAGGAAGAGGTTGAGCAGCATCGCCACGATCAGGCCGACCACCCCCATGATGAGGAACGTGCCCATGCCCGACAGATCGCGCTTCGTCGTGTAGCCATAGAGGCTGAGACCGGCAAAGGCAGCCGAAGTCGCGAAGAAGGTGGTGGCGATCGACGGCCCGGTGTAGCGCAGGAAGATCGACGCGAGCGACAGGCCCATGACGGTCGCGAACGCCCAGAACATCGCCTGCGCCTTGCCTTCCGGCATCGTCTGGAAGCGGAAGCCAAGGAAGAAGATGAAGGCGAGCGGCGAGAGCATCACGGCCCAGCCCAGCAGATTTGGTCCCATGGCACCCGTCTGCGGGTTCACCGAATAGAAGAGTTGCCACAGACCCGTGTAAAAGGTGCCAAGCGCCACCATGCCCGACAGCAACACGCCAGAGAGCATGTAATTGTAGACGGACAGCATGTGTGCGCGCAGGCCCGCGTCATATTCAGCGCTGGCAACGCCACCGCGCCCGCGCGGCAAGGCGGGGCTCGACATCCGGGGATCAACCCGATTGTTCATCGCTTCGTCTCCAAGTCCATGCCGGCCGATCCGGCTATGTTCGCAATATCGCCCGTCCCGGCTCGTGTTTCAAGGGAGAGTGGCCGCGAAGATCGCGCAGTGGTCGCCCCCGACCTTCAGAGCGTCCGCAAGGTTTCGGACACCCGAGA
>JBDNCK010000267.1:0-3431 GCA_046719675.1 Sphingomonadaceae bacterium
ATCGACGACTGCGCGTGCAAGCTTCGCGGTCGAGACGATCGCGGCAACCGCGCCGCTGTTGGAGAGCACATGCGCATGATCGCGCACGGTGTTCGTCGTGTAGGTGGGGACCGAAACGGCGCCCGATGCCATGATCGCCAGATCGGCAATGGCGAATTCCGGCCGGTTTTCCGAGACTAGGGCCACCCGGTCTCCGGGCTTCACGCCAAGCGCGCGCAGCGCCGCGGCAAGGGATGCCACCTTGCGGGCCGTCTCGTTCCAGCTGAGCGCCTGCCAGCGTCCGTCGCGCCTGGCCGAGAGGAAGGGCGCATCCCCGCCTGCCTTCGCGCGCGCGAAGAAGAGCGTGACGAGATTGGGCCAGTGCTCGGCCTCGCGGCCCTGGGCCCGCTCTTCCGCCCGCAGCCGCTCGGCTGCCATCAGGTCCTCCCGGTTCATCGCGACCCTTTCCCTCCTGCCGGCACGGCTGCCCCTTCGCTGCGGGGATCGGCAGCGCCGCGCCACAGCGCGCCGTCCCGCGCGACCGCATTGGCCTTGAGCGGCAGGGTTGCCGGCTCCACGGCATGCCCCAGCGCCTTCAGTCCGGCTGCCTTCGCCTCCAGCGCCGAGCCGGCTTCATATCTGAGGCCCCGCCGATCCGCCATGATGCCGGGCGCCGCAAGCGCCTCCTCGATCGGCATGTCCCAGTCCACGAAGGCAATGACCGCCTTGGCGACCTGTGCGATGATGGTGGCGCCGCCCGCTGCGCCTATTGCAGCCTGGAGCTGTCCGTCAGGGCCGAACACCAGCGTCGGGGTCATGGACGAGCGCGGCCGCTTGCCCGGCTCCACGCGATTGAGGGCGGGCTTTCCCTCGCGCCTTGGCAGCAGGTCGAAGTCGGTCAGCTCGTTGTTCAGGAAGAAGCCCCCGACGAGCAGGCCGGAGCCGAACGGCGCCTCGATCGTCGAGGTGACATTGGCAACCCGCCCGGCCGCATCCGCTGCCACGAGATGCGAGGTTGCCGGCACGTCGGCCAGCGGCTGCATGGCCCGCGCAGCCATGCCGGCCGGTGTCCCCGCCACGACATCCGCCATGGCCCGGTCCAGCCGGATGCGCCCGCTGCGCTCCGCAAGATAGGCGGGCGCCAGCAGACCCTCGACCGGCACCGGCGCGAAGTCCGCATCCGCCCCCCATGCCTCGCGATCGGCAAAGGCAAGGCGCATCGACTCGGCGATGACATGCCAGGAGAGCAGGTCGTCCGGCCCCATGGCCTTGAGGTCGAACCGCTCGAGCTGGCCCAGGATCTGGAGCAGCGCAATGCCGCCGGCCGACGGCGGCCCCATCGAGCAGATGCGCCAGTCGCGATAGCGGCCGCACAGCGGTTGGCGCTCCTTCACGCGATAGGCAGCAAGATCGGCGAGCGTGAGTTCGGCCGGATTGGCGAAGGCCTGTGCCACAGCCTCGCTGATCCGTGCGGCAATCGGCCCGGTGTAGAAGGCGTCTGGCCCACCCGTTGCGATCGCTTCCAGCGTCTCGGCAAGTTCCGGCTGCCGCAGCCGGTGGCCCACCGGCCAGACCTTGCCGTCCGGATCGAGAAACACGGCCCGAGCCGCCGGCGAGGCAGCCAGCAGCTCCTGCCGGAACCCGGCGAAGCGGACGAAGCGTTCGGAAAGCAGGATCCCCTCGCGCGCCATGCGGATCGAGGGTTCGAACAGGTCTGCCCAGGGAAGCCTGCCCCAGCGGCGATGCATGTCCGCAGCCAGCCGGACCAGGCCGGGCACGCCCACCGAGCGGCCGCCCGGCACTGCATCGCGGAAGCCCATGGGCGTGCCGTCGGGCTTCAGGAACCGGTCTTCCCTTGCCGCTGCAGGCGCCGTCTCGCGCCCGTCGAGGGTCACCAGCTCGCCGGTTGCCGGGTCGTGCCAGACGAGAAAGGCGCCGCCACCAATGCCGCTGGCCTGGCCTTCGACCACGGTGAGCGCGATCATGGTGGCGATCGCGGCATCCGCTGCCGTCCCGCCGCGGCGCAGCATCTCGGCCCCGGCTTCGGCGGCCCGCGGATCGGCGGCCGACACGATCGCCGTTCCGCTGGCGGCAGAGGTGGCGCCCCGCACCTGCCCTTCGGCGGGCTCGTAGGTGGCGATGGTCGCGGCCGTCTCGACCGGAACCGATGGTGCAACCGAGGCGCAGGCGCTTGCCAGCAGCGCCAGCCCGGACATCAGAAGACCCCTCATGGGGCCCATGGGATAGGCGCGCATGCGGCGTTGCTCAAGGCGCGCATGCGGCGTTGCTATAGGCGCGCGGTTCAGGGCGCGCGCAGGTCTGCGCCGATCGCCTCGGCCAGCGATCCGAAGCCGTCGCGCCGCAGCAGCGCGGCAAGCTCGCGGTTGAGCCGGGCGGGAAGGCCGATCCCCTCATAGACAAGCGCCGTGTAGAGCTGCACGGCCGACGCGCCGGCGCGGATCTTGGCAAGGGCCTGCCCGGCGCTTGCGACGCCGCCCGCGCCGATGAGCGGCACCCTTCCTTCCAGCCGCTCCGCAAACGCCCGCAGCACGGCGGTCGATGGGGCAAACAGCGGCTGGCCGGAAAGGCCCCCGGCCTCCGCGCGGTGCCGCCCGCGCAGGCCCTCCGGTCGGGCAAGCGTCGTGTTGGCGACGACAAGGGCGGCAACCGGTCCGCGCGCGGCGGCATCGGCGATGAAGCGGATCTGGGCGCTGTCGAGATCGGGCGCCACCTTCAGGAACAGCGGCGGACCGTCCGGGCCGCGGGCTTCTGCTGCGGCGTGCAGGAGCTCGGGCAGCGCTGCCCCCTGCAGGCCGCGCAGGCCCGGCGTGTTGGGCGAGGAGACATTGAGTGTGATCCAGGCGGCGCGCTCGCGCACGGCCAGAACGCCTCGCGCATAATCGCCGACGCGGTCCCTTGAATCCCGGTTGGCCCCGATATTGACACCAAGGCGCGGATGGGATGCCAGGCGCGGCAGCGCAGCAGCCATGCCGCCATTGTTGAAGCCCAGCCGGTTGATGACGGCACGGTCGTCGCGCAGGCGAAAGACGCGCGGGCGCGGGTTTCCTGCCTGCGGCAACGGCGTGAGCGTGCCCACTTCCACGAACCCGAACCCGGCATCGAGCATCTGCCGCCAGACGCGCGCATCCTTGTCGAAGCCGGCTGCAAGACCGATGGGCGAGGGAAACATGAGGCCGCCCACGCGGGTCGCCAGGATCGGGTCGGGCGCAGGCGCAGCCGGGCCGCCAAGCCGCTCCATCCCTGCGATCGCCACGCGGTGGGCAACTTCCGGCGGCAGGAGGGTGAGAATCCGGGCAAGCGCTGCGGCCATGGTCCCGTCGCATGCGCGACCACGGGGAAGTCCGCAAGCCTGCCTGCAACCTGTAAGGAAGTTTTACAGCTTGGCAGATGCGGGTATCGCCAACGCATTGATACTCAGCGCTTTTCCACAT
>JBDNCK010000268.1:0-3397 GCA_046719675.1 Sphingomonadaceae bacterium
CGCGCTTCTCCGTCACTTCCACTGCTCCGAAGCTGGTGAGGAAGGCGACATCGGCTGCGTCGCGCCCCACCCCGATCACGGCCATTTCGCCCGGCGCGGCCATTCCGGTTGCATCCACCAGGTGCCATTCGCCGGACTCGGGGCCGGCCAGGAACAGCTCGGCCACCGCGTGGAAATCCGGTGGGTCAACTCCGGGGGCATAGACGCTGGCAAAACGCGCGGGGATCCCCGCGGCCCTGGCAAGCGCGATCAGCAGATGGGCGAAATCCCGGCACACACCCTGGCGCTCGAGAAAGGTGTCGATGGCTGACGTCGCCGTGTCGCTGACGCCTGGCCGATAGGCGATCCGGTCGGCCACCCACTGGCGCAGCGCATCGGCCAGCCGGCCGCCGGAAAGGCCTGCGAACTCGGTTTCCACGAATGGCCGGAAGCGTTCGGCCGGGCAGTAGCGGGACTCGAAGAGGTAGCGCACGGCAGGTCCGGCCAGCGCATTCGGCGGCACCGCACCAAGCGCGCCCAGCGGCGGGAGCCGGCGCGAGGATGTCACCCGCGCCCGATAGGCGACCGACAAGGTTCCCCCCGCATGCCGCATCAACAGCCGTTCCCCGATATCCTCGTCGGCCGGCACCCGGGCGAAATGGCTTGCGGGAGAAAGCTCAAGGGCCGCATCGAGCAGCTGCTGCTCGGGCGTGGCGGCCGCCTCCAGCTGCAGGATGAGGTCGGTCGCAGCCTTGAGCTTGCAGGTCAGCACGGCGTCGATGGCAAGGATCATGGCTGACCCAACCCGCAGGCTGCCGGCAGGTTCCGGCATATTCGCCCGGTTGACAGGGAAAGCGCGTCCGGCCCAGTCAGGGCGCAGGAGACTGCCATGGCCGACACCCCGAAAACCCCGACCCCTGCCGATTGGGAACAGCTTGCCAGCAGGGAAGTGAAGGGACGGGATCTCGGCTGGGAGACGCCGGAAGGCATTGCGGTCAAGCCGCTCTACACCGCAGAGGATCTGCCGGCGCTGCCGCCCGGGCTTCCGGGCTTTGCGCCCTACACGCGCGGCATCCGGGCCACCATGTATGCCGGGCGGCCCTGGACCATCCGGCAATATGCCGGCTTTTCCACCGCCGAGGAATCCAACGCCTTCTATCGCCGCAATCTCGCCGCCGGCCAGATGGGATTGTCGGTGGCCTTCGATCTTGCCACCCACCGCGGCTACGACAGCGATCACCCGCGCGTGGTGGGCGATGTCGGGAAGGCCGGTGTCGCCATCGATTCGGTCGAGGACATGAAGATCCTCTTCGACGGCATTCCGCTCGACCGCATGTCCGTCTCGATGACGATGAACGGCGCCGTGCTGCCCTGCATGGCCTTCTACATCGTTGCCGCCGAGGAACAGGGCGTGCCGGCCGCGAAACTGGAAGGGACCATCCAGAACGACATCCTGAAGGAGTTCATGGTCCGCAACACCTATATCTATCCGCCCGAGCCCTCGATGCGGATCGTGGCCGACATCATTTCCTTCACGGCAAGGGAAATGCCGAAGTTCAACTCCATCTCCATTTCCGGCTATCACATGCACGAGGCCGGCGCGACCGCCGTGCAGGAGCTGGCCTTCACGCTGGCCGACGGCATGGAATATGTCCGCGCCGCGCTGGCCCAGGGGCTCGACATCGACGCGTTCGCCCCGCGTCTCTCCTTCTTCTTCGCAATCGGCATGAACTTCTTCATGGAAGTGGCGAAGCTGCGCGCGGCGCGCCTGCTCTGGTCGGGCATCATGCAGGGCTTCGGCGCGAAGGATCCCAAAAGCTGGATGCTGCGCACCCATTGCCAGACGAGCGGCGTCTCGCTGCAGGAGAAGGATCCTTACAACAATGTGGTCCGCACGACGGTCGAGGCGCTGGCAGCCGCGCTCGGCGGGACCCAGTCGCTCCACACCAATGCGCTTGACGAGGCGATCGCCCTTCCCACCGATTTTTCCGCCCGCATCGCCCGCAACACCCAGCTCATCCTGCAGGACGAGACGGGGATCACCCGGGTCGTCGATCCGCTTGGCGGCAGCTATTACGTCGAGTGGCTGACGCAGGAGCTGGCCGACCGGGCCTATGCGCTCATCCAGCAGGTCGAGGCGATGGGCGGCATGACGGCCGCCGTTGCCTCCGGCTGGCCGAAGGCCGAGATCGAGAAGGCAGCAGCTGCCAAGCAGGCCGGGATCGACTCGGGCGAGACGGTGATCGTCGGCGTCAACCGCTATCAGCCGGCCAATGATGACGTGCCCGCGCTTCTCGAAGTCGACAACCAGGCGGTGCGCGCCAGCCAGATCGCGCGGCTGGAGAAGCTGCGCGCCACGCGCGACCAGGCCGAAGTCGACCGGGCGCTCGCCGCGCTGCGCGAAGGCGCAAGGGGCAGGGCCAACCTGCTCGCGCTCGCCGTGCAGGCAGCGCGCGTGCGCGCAACCCTTGGCGAGATATCGGACGCGCTCGAGGATGTCTTCGGCCGGCATGTGGCGGAGGTGAAGACGGTGACGGGCGTCTATGGCCCGCGCCTTGCCCGCCATCCGCTGACCGAAGCGGTCAAGGCCGGCGTCCATTCCGTCTCTGCCCGGCTTGGCCGCGCCCCGCGCGTGCTCGTCGTCAAGATGGGGCAGGACGGCCATGACCGCGGCGCCAAGGTGGTCGCCTCCGCCTATGCCGACCTCGGCTTCGAGGTGATGGTCGGCCCGCTCTTCCAGACGCCTCCCGAGGCCGCGGCGCTGGCCATTGATTTCGGGGCCGATGTGGTGGGCGCCTCGTCGCTTGCCGCCGGCCACAAGACCCTGGTGCCCGAGCTCATCCAGGCGCTGAAGGAGGCGGGCCGGCCCGACATCCGCGTGGTTGCCGGCGGCGTGATCCCGCCGGCCGACTATGCCTTCCTCAAGGACGCGGGCGTGCAGGCGATCTTCGGGCCGGGCACCAATGTCGTGGAGGCCGCAGCCGAGATTCTCCGGCTGCTCGGCCACAACATGCCGCCCGTCGAGCTGGAAGCCGCGGAATAGCTCAGTCCAGCCTGAGAACGACGCCCAGTTCGCGCTCGGCGAGCGCACGAAAATCGGGCGGCAGATCGGGCGGGGTCAGGTCCAGCCCGTCGGCGATCCGCGCGCAGACATGCGACAGCCCGGCAAGGCGGGCATGGCCCTTGTTGTTGGCCCCGATCAGCTCCCAGGGTGCGAAATCCGTGTCGGTTCGCTCGAACATCTCCTCATAGGCTTCCTCATAGGCCTTGCGCTGCGCCCGGTTGCGGAAATCCTCCTCGCCCATCTTCCAGCGCTTCCAGGGCGTTTCCAGCCGCTCGATGAACCGCTTGTCCTGCTCCTTCTGGGTGGTGTGCAGGAACAGCTTCACGATGCGCACGCCGCTGTCGGCGATCATGC
>JBDNCK010000269.1:0-3386 GCA_046719675.1 Sphingomonadaceae bacterium
GCCGCGGAGGCCGGCCCCATTCTCGATGCCACGGCCGAGCAGGCCCGGATCGATGCGCTGCTGGAGTCGGTCGCGCGGCGGATCGCAGCAGCGGAGGCCGGTCTCGACGGGTGAGGGCCGGCCGGCCGATCATTGGCCGTGATCGATCCCGAGCTCGCGCAGCATGTCATAGAGGGTCGGGCGGCTGATCCCCAGCGTCTTGGCGGCTGCGCTGATGCTGCCGCCAGCCGCCGTCAGGGCTGCCTCGATGGCGCGCCGGTCAGAGACTGCGCGGGACTCCTTGAGCGTGACCGGCCGCGTCTCGCTCGAGTCGGCAAGATCGAGGTCCTCGGCCGTCACGGTCGGGCCGTCGGCCATGATGACGGCGCGCTTGATGCGATTCTCAAGCTCCCGGATGTTGCCCGGCCAGGCGTGCAGGTTGATGGCGGCAATCGCGCCCGGCGACAGCTTGAGCGGCGCGCTGCCACGCTCCTGCGCGAAACGCCGCAGGAAGTGGTTGGCAAGCAGGATCGGGTCGCCGCCGCGCTCGCGCAAGGGGGGAATGTTGATGGTGACTTCCGCGATTCGGTAGAAGAGATCCTCGCGGAAGCGGCCGTCGGCGATCATGCGCTTGAGATTCTGGTGGGTGGCACAGACGATTCGCGTATCGACGGAAATCGACTTGCGGCCGCCGATCCGCTCGATGATCCGCTCCTGGATGAAGCGCAGCAGCTTGACCTGGAGGGGCAGCGGAATGTCGCCCACTTCGTCGAGGAACAGCGTGCCGCCCTGCGCCAGTTCGATCTTGCCCTCGGTCGTCTTGACCGCGCCCGTGAAGGCGCCGCGCTCATAGCCGAAGAGTTCCGCTTCCAGCAGATTTTCAGGGATGGCAGCGCAGTTGATGGCGATGAACGGCCCGTCGCGGCGGGGGGAGGCCTTGTGGAGGCCCCGCGCGAGCACTTCCTTGCCGGTGCCCGATGCTCCGAGAAGCAGGACGGAAACGTCGCTTCCGGCCACCCGCTCGACCATTGCGCAGACCTTCAGCATGTCGGGCGAGCCGGTGACGAGGCCGGCCAGCGGCGAGCCTTCCTCGCGCTGTTGCAGCCGGCGGTTCTCGGCCTCGAGGCGCGCGACATGGAAGGCGCGCGAGACGATGAAGCCCAGCTCGTCGATGTCGACCGGCTTCTGGTAGAAATCGAAGGCCCCAAGCGCGATGGCGCGCCGCGCGCTTTCCCTGGCGCCATGCCCGGACGCCACGACCACCTTGGTGTGCGGCGCAATCGCCAGAATGCCCTCGAGCGTGGCAAAGCCTTCGCTCACGCCATCAGGATCGGGCGGCAGCCCGAGATCGAGCGTCACCACATCCGGGCGCGCGTCGCGCACCATGGCAAGGGCCGACTCCCGGTCGCTGGCGGCTATGACCTCATAGGCCTCATAGGCCCATTTCAGCTGGCGCTGCAGGCCGGGATCGTCCTCGATGACGAGAAGGACCGGACGGTCCTGATGGTCGGGCTGGCTGTGAATGGCGGTTCGCGGCATGCGGTCAGACTCTCTGGAGCTTGCGCCGCGCGGCAGCAGCCAGCGGCAGGGTAATGGTGAAACGGCTGCCTTCGCCGGGCCTGCTGGCGACTTCCATGCGGCCGCCATGGGCCCGGACGATCTCGCGGGCTTCATAGGCGCCGATTCCAAAGCCGCTTGCCTTGCTGGAGCGGAAGGGCCGGAACAGCTCGTCGCGCACGAAGCTGGCAGACATGCCATGGCCCCGGTCGGCAATGACGAGACGCGCCGTGCGCGGCGTCGAGGCCAGGCTGATGGTGATCGGGGCATCCGGGGCACTCGCATCGATCGCGTTCTGGACCAGGTGCGACAGCATCGCCTCGAGCCGTCCGGAATCGCCGGTCACCAGCACGGGCGTGTCTGCGCCTTCGACGTCGATTGCCGCATGCTGGCGCCGCAGGCTGGCTGCGACCATGCAGGCCAGGCGGGCGAGATCGACCTCCTCGTCCCCCGGCGCTTCGGGCGGTCGCGCCTCCTTCTGCTGGCGTCCGAGCAGGGCCAGCAGGTCGGTCATCTTGGTGACGCTGGCTGCAAGCGTCGCGGCCAGGTCCTCCCGGAACTCCGCCTTGTCCATGTGGCGCTCGGCATTGCGCGAGACGAGGGCCAGCTGGCTCACCACATTCTTGAGATCATGCATCACGAAGGCGAAGCGCCGGTTGAACTCCTCGAAGCTGCGGGCCTCGTCGAGGGCCATCTGGGTGGCGGCTTCCGCGAGATAGCTGGCGCTCTGCCGCCCGAGGGTTCGCAGAAGGTCATAATCCTCCCAGTTGAGGTCGGGCACGACCAGCGAGCGCTCGAGCAGCAGGATCGCGATCAGACGCGCGCGGTGCACCAGTGGGACGGCAAGCCAGAGCGAGCGGTCTGCCAGGGCGAAGTCCGGGCAGGCAAGCCCGGCCTCGGGCGAGTCCGAATCGGCCGCAACGCCGCCGCGCAGCTGGTCGAAATCGATGATCCGCCCCGTTGCATGCATGTGCTGCACGATCGCCGAGTCAGGACCGAGCGAGTCTCCAAGCGCAGCCAGATCGAGCGTCGGCCAGTTCCACCGCACGATTTCCCGGAAACTGCCATCGGCGTCTGGCTCCAGCAGGGCGCCGCCCGGCGAATCGAGCACGGTTGCAACGGCCTCGATGACGCGTTCGCGGATCGGCTGGGCACCCGCGCCGGACTCGTCGATCTTCTGGAGAAAGCGCAGCCATTCGGTGCGATAGTCGTAGCGATAGCGGTAGAAGTTGCGCGCGATCAGGACCCTCAGTCTCGCACGCACCCGCGGCGAAAGGGCAATCAGCGCGCCGCCGATGAGCGTGACGGCAAGGAACATCACCTGCAGCACCACCCCCCAGTTCCCGCCGGCCAGCCGCAGGCCATAGGCCAGCAGGGACATGAAGATGAGGTAGAGGCCGATCGCCGAGAAGCTGATGGTGCTGAAGGCAGCCGTCCGGGAAAGGGCAAACCGGCCGCTCGACGAGTCGCGGAAGGCCAGGAACAGCAGCGGGACGGCGAGCGCGTTCACGGCCCCGCGCAGCTCGTGCAGCAGTGGAGAAGCCTGCCCCAGCAGGAACTGCAGCGTGTAGAGGTTGAGATCATATGCGAAGAGGACGCCAAGCCCGACACAGAAGAAACGGATGGACGGGCCGCGATCGCCAAGTGATGCAACATGGATGTTGTGGAGGAGGACGAGGCCGGAGATGGCAAGCACCAGCCGGATGACGACGAGCAGCAGGCCCGGTCCCGCGCTGGTGCCCGCGCTGGCCGCCGGGCCTGGCATGTCGGCATTCGTCACGGTCCCCAGGACAAGCGCCAGCGCGACGGCAAATCCCAGCAGGGCTGCCAGGAGGAAACTCGAACGCGGC
>JBDNCK010000270.1:0-3384 GCA_046719675.1 Sphingomonadaceae bacterium
CTGCAGCACGGCATAGGCCGCCTGCGCCCGGCGGAAGCGGTCCGCTGCATCCGCATCGCCGGGATGGAGATCCGGATGCGATTCCTTTGCCACCCGGCGGAAGGCGCCCTTCACTGCCTCGTCATCCGCATCGACGGGAAGGTCGAAGAGCTTCAGCGCGTCGAGCTCGGCCTTGCTGCGGCTGCCGTCGCCTTCGCTCCAGGCCCAGTGCGCGGCGCGGGCATAGCCGCGCGCCTCCATGTGCTCGGCTTCTTCCGCAGCGCGCGCACCTTCCCGGTCAAGCGCCTCGAAATAGTTCCAGCGCCGGTTGTATTCCGCGGCATGGGCCTCGCAGAACCACCAGCGCTCCGGCCGGTTCGGCGCCTTGGGGGCAGGGCAGGTGCCGGGTTCCTCGCATCCCTCGCGGTCGCAACGGCGCACGGCCTCGGGTGTGCCGCCCTTGCCGTCATAGGCGCGCCAGCGGGGGAACCCCCAGTCGTTTGAACGCCGCACAGCCATGCCTTTCGCCGAATCGCCCCTCAGGCTGTCATGCGCGACGGGGCTGTGGCAATCTCCCGGCTGCGGGTCTGGCAGGGGTCGGCCCGCGCTGCCGTCAGGCAGCCCGTGGCGCTGCCGCCAGCACGCCCTGCTCGACATGGCTTTCGAACTGGGCGAAGTTGTCGATGAACATCTGGACGAGCTTGCGGGCCTGCGCGTCATAGGCGGCCGGGTCCGGCCAGGTCGCGCGCGGGTCGAGGATGGCATCGTCCACGCCGGGAACCGAAACGGGCACTAGGAAGCCGAAGAACGGATCGCGTCGGAACTCGGCATGCTTCAGGCTGCCGTCGAGCGCTGCATTGAGAAGCGCGCGGGTGACCTTGATCGGCATGCGGTGGCCGGTGCCATAGGCGCCGCCAGTCCAGCCGGTGTTGACCAGCCAGCAGTCGACGTCGCCGCGGGCGATCCGCTCCTTCAGGAGATTGCCATAGACCGTCGGGTGGCGCGGCATGAAGGGGCCCCCGAAGCAGGTGGAGAAGGTTGCCTCCGGCTCCCTGACGCCGATTTCCGTGCCAGCGACCCGCGCCGTGTAGCCGGAGAGGAAATGATACATCGCCTGGTCCGGCGTCAGCTTCGCGATCGGCGGCAGGATGCCGAAGGCGTCTGCCGTCAGCATGATGATGTTGCGGGGCGGCGGACCGAGATTGTCGCGGCTGGCGTTGGGGATGAAGTCGATCGGATAGCTTCCCCGGCTGTTCTCGGCCAGGCGATTGTCGTCGAGATCGATTTCCCGGGTGACGGGGTCGATGACGACATTCTCGAGGATGGTGCCGAAGCGCTTCGTGGTGGCGTAGATTTCGGGCTCTGCCTCGGCCGAGAGGCGGATCATCTTGGCATAGCAGCCGCCCTCGAAGTTGAAGACGGCAGTATCCGACCAGCCATGCTCGTCATCCCCGATGAGGGTGCGGCTGGCGTCTGCGGAAAGGGTGGTCTTGCCGGTGCCCGACAGGCCGAAGAAGATGGCGGTGTCACCCTTGGGGCCGATGTTGGCCGAGCAGTGCATCGGCATGACGCCGCGCGCGGGAAGCAGATAGTTGAGGATGCCGAACACCGACTTCTTCATCTCGCCGGCGTAGCGGGTGCCGCCGATGAGCACGAGGCGCTCGGTGAAGCTGACGGCAATCACCGTTTCCGAACGGCAGCCATGGCGCGCCGGGTCGGCCACAAAGCCCGGCAGGTCGATGATCGTCCATTCGGGCGCAAAGTCCGCAAGCTCCCGTACGGAAGGACGCACCAGCAGCGTGCGGATGAAGAGCGAATGCCAGGCAAGCTCGGTCACCACCCGGACATTGACCCGGTATTCGGGCTGCGATCCGCCGAAGAGATCCTGGACGAAGAGCGTGTCCCTGGCGCCGGCAGCAGCCAGGAAATCGGCCTTGAGAGCAGCAAAATGCGCCGGATCCATTGCCCGGTTGGTCTTGCCCCACCAGACGCTGGCGTCCGTCTCGGCGTCCCTCACGATGAACTTGTCGGCGGCCGACCGCCCGGTGTGGCGGCCGGTTTCCACGACGAACGCGCCATCCTTCGACAAGAGACCTTCGCTGCGCACCACGGCGAGCTCGACCAGCTGTGCCGTGCCGAGATTGTGGTGGACGGTTGCGTCCGTCTCGATGCCATGGGCGGAAAGCAGCTTGGCGTTCGCCATCGGAGACCCTTCCAGAACTTCTACAGATCCTCCGGCCGCAGCGGCGCCGGCACCATCATGACCCTTGCGGATTTTGCGAGCGGGTTGCAAGGCCCCGCCCGGACATTCCTCGCCTTTTCGCTCTGGGAGAGCTATTCGCGTTAAGCATGAAAACCTCTTCCATCCCTGACGTCCGGCGCAAGAGCGGGAGCCCGAGGCCATGAGCGAAGTCCCTGATTCGCCGGCCACCATCGCGCTCGTGGATGATGACCGGCACATCCTCACCTCCGTCAGCCTGGCGCTCCAGTCCGAGGGATTCCTGACGCGCGTCTATGCCGACGGCGAGACGGGCCTCAGGGCGCTCCTCGACAATCCACCCGATCTTGCCGTCGTGGACATCAAGATGCCGCGGCTTGACGGCATGGAATTGCTGCGGCGGCTGCGCGCTTCCTCGGAGCTTCCGGTCATCTTCCTGACCTCCAAGGACACGGAGATCGACGAGGCGCTCGGCCTTGCCATGGGCGCCGACGACTATATCGGGAAGCCCTTCTCGCAGCGGCTTCTCATCGAGCGCATCCGGGCCGTGCTGCGGCGGACGGCGCAGCGCCGCGAGCGCGCCGCGGCCGACTCCGCCGAGCCAGCCCAGACCCTCGTGCGCGGCCCGCTCGTCATGGAACCCGCCCGCCACCGCGTGTCCTGGCGGGGCCGCGAGGTCGCGCTCACGGTCACCGAGTTTCTCATCCTCGACGCCCTCGCCCAGCGCCCCGGGTTCGTGAAGTCGCGCGATTCCCTGATCTCGGTGGCCTATTCCGATGACACCTATGTCGACGATCGCACGATCGACAGCCACATCAAGCGCCTGCGCAAGAAGTTCCGTGCCGTCGATCCTGACTTCCAGGCGATCGAAACCCTCTACGGCGTCGGCTACCGCTTTGATCCGGATGGCTGAATCCGGCCGCAGGCGGGGGCGTCCGCCGGCGCGGCGATCGCTTGCGCTGCGCATCCTGCTCGTCAACCTTGTCGCGCTTGTCGGGTTCGCGATCGGCATCCTCTATCTCGACAGTTTCCGCGAGCGGCTGCTCGCCACCCGCCAGGCGGAGCTGGTCTCCCAGGCGCAGCTGATCGCGCATGTGCTGGCTGTCCCTTCCACGAGCCCGGAAGGTCTGGACAGGGCGTTCGAGGATATTTCCTTCCCGCGTGGCACACGCCTGCGCGTGCATGCA
>JBDNCK010000271.1:0-3380 GCA_046719675.1 Sphingomonadaceae bacterium
CGGACCAGCCAGGCCGACAGCGGCGGCAATAAGAAGCACACGCATGGGAATGTTCCTCCTTCTCAAGACAGCTCCCGAGTCGGGTAACTGCATGGAAACGAGACCTGTATCAACAGGAAATGCAGCGTCTTGTGGCGTCAGCGGCGTGGCGCTCAGGCCGGGCGGGTCCAGATCCACCAGGAGACCATCAGCATCGTGAAGGCGACAAGGGCAATGGCAACCGGCGGCGGCGCGCGCAGGATCGCGAAGATGGCAAGGCCCGACGCCATCCCGATGGCAGATGCAAGCTTGGCCTTGAGCGGAATGGCCCGGCGGGTGCGCCAGGCGACCAGCGGCGGTCCCATCCGGGGATGCGTCAAGAGCCAGGTCTCGAGTCGCGGCGACGATCGGGCGAACCCGGCCGCAGCCAGGATCAGGAAGGGCGTGGTCGGAAGCAATGGCAGGACGGCGCCCACCACGCCCAGCACCAGCGCCATGAGCCCGAGCGCGAAATAGAGAAGCCGGATGGGTGTCCAGGGCAGAGAAGGCGGACGTTCGTGCAACCGGTCTTTCCCCTGGCTTCCAGCCTGCTAGCAGGGCGCGCATGCGCCTGTTCGGAACCGAGCCCAGCTTCTACACGCGCAAGGCGCATCTGTCGCTTCGCCTTGTCCGCGCACCATTTGCCGACTGCCTGAAGACGCTTGCCAACAAGGAAGAGATCGAGGCGGCTGTCAGCGGCTATCACCGCTTCCCGGTGCTCGACCTGGGCGACGGGCAATGGGTCGTCGATTCGACCCGGATCGGCGAAGCGCTCTGCGCGCGGTTCCCGGCCCGGTCGCTGGTGCCCGACGATCCGCCGCTTGCCATTCTGGTGGCCATCGCAGACGACTGGTTCGACGAATGGTTCCTGCGCGCGGCCATCCTCTTCCGGGCGCAATCGGCCGGAACGCGCGCCTTCGTCGCGCGCGTGGGGGCGATGAACCTGCTCGGTCTGCGGCAGGGCGCCACGCCAACCCCGGAGCAGGAGGCGATGATCGGCCGGATGGTGCCCGGAATCGAGGCCTTCTTCCTGCGCTCCTGCGAGACGAACGCCGTGGCAGGGCCCGGGATCGCCGCGACGCAGGCACTGCTGGCCCGCACGGCTGCCCTTCTCGAGTCCGCGCTTGCGCCCTTCCTGTTCGGGAGCCGGCCTTCGCTTGCCGATGCGTCGCTGTGGGGTTTTCTCGATTCGGGCCTCCTGTGGGAGCCCGAGGCGCGCGCCTGGGTGGAGGCAAATGCTCCCCATCTCATCGGCTGGCACGCCCGCCTTGGCGAAGCGCCCGACCCGGCTGCCGGACAGTGGGACGATCTCGCAACGGTGGCCGGCCGGCTTGCGCCCCTGCTTGGCGGCGATGCGCTCGGCTTTGCCCCCTTCCTTGCCGCCAACCGGGCCGCCCTCGCGACGCAGGCGAGGCAGCTGACGCTCGACGGCGTCTCGGTGCCGGCCCGCGGCTTCACGGAGAAGTGCCGCGCGGAAATCGCCCGCCGGATCGCGACCCTGTCGGCTGCGGACCGCGCGCGCCTCGATGCCGCCACCGGTGACTGGCCGCTTGTCGCCCTTTATGCCGCACCCTGATGGCAGAGGGACCGGGAGGAGAGAAACGATGGATCGCCTGGACGAAACCGAGAACTGGGTCCGCATGGGGCAGGTCGACCGCCGGGCCGCGCTGGCAGGCGGTGCGGCATCACTGGGCTATGCGCTTGCCGCCCGGCCTGTGTCGGCCTCGGCGATCACGACCCCCTCAGACGGGCTCGAGGCCGGCACGGTGCGCTTTCCGGCCTCCGGCGGTTTCCGGATGGAGGCCTATCGCGCCCGGCCGGCCGGCAGGACCGGGCTTCCCGTCATCCTGGTGGTGCAGGAAATCTTCGGCCTCCATGAATGGATCCAGGACATCGTGCGCCGCCTTGCCCATGAAGGCTTCTACGCGCTGGCGCCCGATCTGTTCGCGCGCGAGGGCGATGCCACGAAGGTGGCCGACCTGCAGACGCTGGTCCGGGACATCGTCTCGAAGGTGCCCGACGCGCAGGTGATGGCCGATCTCGATGCCGCGGCAGCCTTTGCCGGCAGCGATGGCGGTAATGCCAAGCGCCTTGGCATTACCGGCTTCTGCTGGGGCGGGCGCATCACCTGGCTCTATGCTGCCCACAATCCCGGGCTCGGGGCGGGTGTCGCATGGTATGGGCGGCTGACCGGCGAGGCCACTGCACGCCAGCCGCGCCACCCGATCGACGTGGCCCCGGCGCTCCGGGCGCCCGTCCTCGGCCTCTATGGCAGTCTCGACCGGGGGATCCCGGTGGCGGACGTCGAGCGCATGAACAAGGCGCTGAAGGCGGCGGCAAGCCCGTCCGTCATCCGCCTGTTCGAGGCCGACCACGGCTTTCTTGCCGACTATCGGCCGAGCTATTCCGAAGCTGCGTCGAAGGTCGCCTGGCCGCTGGCGCGCGACTGGTTCCGGAAGCATCTTGGCTGACGGTCAAAGCCAGGCGAGGGCGTCTGCGAGCGAGGTGCCGAAGTCCGGCCTGGTCACGGCGGACATGTGGTTTCCCGGAATCGCCACAAGCCGCGCCCGGGCCAGGGCTGCGGCAAGCGCTTCGGCCGAGCCATTGTCGCGGTCGTCGGTGCCGCAGACGACGGCAACCGGAAGCTGCAGCCCGGCAAGCAGGTCGGCCGGCGTGCTCTTCTGGCCCCGGAGGAGATGCACCAGTGCGTCGGGCTGCGCGACATTGGCCATCATGAAGCTCTCGGCGATCCATTCGGGCGTGTTGCGCTGCCATGTGCCGCGCCCCTCGATCATCCGCACGAACCAGGCGCCGCGCGCCTCGCCGCCGGTGATTCCCTCAAGGCCCATGCCCGACAGGATGGCCGCGCGCGGCTGCAGCCGGCCGCGCACCAGCACGCGCACCGTCGTGCGCGCGCCCAGCGAATAGCCGCCCAGCACCAGGTCCGGCCCCAGTCCGAGGGTCTCGGCCACGGCCTCGGCATCCCTTGCCAGCACATCCTCCGGCCATGAAGCGGGATCGGCCGGCGCCTCGCTTTCGCCATGGCCGCGCAGGTCAGGCAGGATGAGGCGCCATCCGGCGGCCACGATCCGCTCGGCCGCGCCGAACCGCACCCAGTTCGTGTGGGCGTTCGAGAACAGGCCATGCAGCAGCATCACCGGCCGCCCCGCCCCGGCCGTGTGAACGGCAAGGCGCACGCCGTCGAAGCTTGCGATGTCGTGGCGGTTGAGCTCCATCAGCCCTTGCGCAGATGCCGGCGGCCGAGAAGCTCGGCAATCTGCACCGCGTTGAGGGCGGCTCCCTTGCGCAGATTGTCGGACACGCACCAGAAGCTCAAGCCATGTTCGACCGTCGGATCGGTG
>JBDNCK010000272.1:0-3378 GCA_046719675.1 Sphingomonadaceae bacterium
TCCAAACGGAGGAAAAAACGGGGGTCAGGTCAACTCAACTGCGGTGAAAATCGGTCTAATCGCTCGTGGAGGACAATCAGGGGGGTCAGGTCAAACCTGTTCGGCCCGCAGTCGCGTGGTTTTCTTCAGTATAACTATCCTCGCTTCCTCCCCGAGTAGCCCGGCAATATCAGCAGCAACCCGCCGACAAGGGCCGCGGGCAGAAGAGCTCCTGCTGCGAGCGCCAGCATTGGCTTGGGGCTGATCGGCAGCGCGTCCGGCGTTGGTTCCTGTACAATGTCGAAGAGATAATATTGCGACGCTTCCACCTGCATTCGCTGCTGCTCGAGAAGCATGACGATCTGAGCAAGAACCTCACTTTGCCGGGGGATGCTAACCTCGTCCATACGCTGGATGCTGTAGGTAAGCAGCCGGTCGACCTCCTGGAGGTCATCCGTTCGGAATTCGTCGCCGGTAATGTCAATAATCGCGCGGAGAAGTTCGACAGCCGCCTGAGGGTCCGAACTGCGTATCGAAAGCTCCCGAAAGGATTGCAGCTGGATGTCCGAGCGGAATCGCTTGCGCAAGGCTGCTTGGATGTCGTCGATGGTGGGTCTCTCTGGTTGCTCCAACCCGAACAGCGCCGAGAGACGGGCGTTAAGTGCGCTGGAAGGCCGCCAGCGTTGACTTTCCGCATCCCAACGGTCGGGCATAAGCCGCTGCAGCAGTTCGTCCGATCTTGAGATCGCCGTTGCCAACCGTTCTGACCGCCAGAACACGTCGGCCCTTGCCATCTCCATGTTCGCCGGGCTGCCTTGTAATGTCGAAAGCAGGCCCCCGAGCCCGAGATTGCCGCCGCGCTGGGTAGAAACCGCTGTTTGCCGGGGGCCGACAATGGCGGTTGCCTTGTAGATCGGCGTTGCGCTGGAGAGATAGAACACAGCGGTCAGAAACCCCATTAGCCCAGAAGCTAGCGGGAGCCACCACCACCTGATGAGAAGACTCGCATGCTGGCGCAAGGTCAGGACCTGGTTCATGGCGCCTCGTCCTCTTCCACGTTCAGCGGGAGCCGAGCCGATGTCGCATCCAAGTGAGGGCATTCTGCCCAAACACGGTCTTCAGCATCCATCCGGCGATCGGCCCCCCAAGATACTTTGGAACGAACCCGGGCTGGAACTGTCCGACATGGCGGCGCCAAACCTGCCAACGGTGCCGCGATGTGGAAACTGCCTCGCGCCAGTTGGCTAACCGATTGGAGATCCCGCCCAGCGCGAAATCGCACACAACGACATCGACGAATTGCCAACCGCACGCCGCAATTGCGCGCAAAGAATAATCAGTATCGGCTGCAGTGCCGAGCGCCATGTCATAGCGGGCATGTTCCGCAAATCGACGCGGATAGAAGGTGGCCTGGTGGGACGGAAAGCCCCGGCCGAGCCAATCTCCAGGCCGCTCGTGAGGGCCGGGGTTGAGATGCTCGCCCCGCTCACTCCTTATCCTCGCGCGGCCGAACAGTACCACCGTAGCATCGCCTGCTGCTCCTGCGATCCGCTCGAGGACATCAGACGCGTGGAACCGGTCCCCGGCATTCATGAAGCAGACATAATCGCCAGATGCGAGCTCCAGCCCCTTGTTCATCGCATCGTAGAGGCCGCGATCGGGCTCGGAGCGGAAGTGATGGATGAACGGCAGGAAACGCCCGACCTCCGCCAACGTACCGTCATTGGACTGTCCGTCGACGACAATCAGCTCCTTTCCTTCCCATCGCTGGCCCAGGATAGATTGGAGGGTGCTAGCGATTGTTGCCTCTTCATTGTAGCTAACGGTGATAATGGAAAAAGTCGGGTCAGCCATCGTCCCCCCTCTAGCCGCCAGACCGGACCGGGAGCAAGCCGGCTTGGGGGCGGAGCCACTATTAGCCAATGTCGTCACGGTCCTGACCTTTTTTCCGTTCTTCCGTTACCTCCCGCTTGGCCCGGTGGAGACCCAGCCCGTCGGGGCAATCCTCGCGCTTGTCGGGTTATTCGCATTCGGCATGTCCTCCAGGCCGCCGGCGCGGATGTTTCTCGCGCTCGCCACCCTCATGCTCGTGCTTTCCGCCATCTCGATCGTCGGCATGGGCATTCCTGTGGGAAAAGTGCTGAGTCAACTCGCCGCCTACGTTGCGCCGATTGCGACCATGCTGTTTCTCTGGGGCAGAATCGGTCTTATCTCCACCCGCGTCGTCCTTGCTTCAGGCCTTGCCTATCTTCTCTTTGGCTTGGGCCAGTACCTTGGTCTGGTGCCGAATTTGATGGAGCAGCTTCTCACTAGCATACAGCCCCGCTACCAGACCGATCTGGTCGGGGGAGGGCGCGGCGTGGTCATGTTCGCGCCCGAGCCTTCGTATGCCGCCAAGCAACTGCTGCTCTTCATTGCCTTCCTGATCGCCTTCTGGCGGGACGGCAGGCTTCCGGGCAGGAACGTGACCTTGCTTTTACTAATCACCCTTGTTGCGATGATCGTCCTCAACAAAAGCGTGATCGGCATCGGCGTATCGGTAGCGATGATCCTGGTCTTCATTACCTTTCTGCTCCGACCACTCTCGAAGATCCTGCTGATCATCGCCAGCGCCATCCTACTGTACTTCTCCTATACCACGATACAGCGGGTCGATGCCAGCTCGGTAACTCAGGCGAGTCCCCGTATCGTGCAGGTGGCGTTTGCCTTCAGCCAAGAGATTGCGCGCGGGAACTTTGGCCTTTCTGACCTCATTTTGTTCGGATCAGCCCGGATCATCACAAACATTGCCGGCGCGCGCGCCCTTCCTGATGCGGACCCGCTCGGTGTTGGCATAGGAAATGCCGATGTCCGCATCCACTTCGCGCTCGAAAATGACGAGATTCTTCGCGATATCCAGTTCGATCCCACAGTGTTTTTGACGCTCAAGCCGCAATCGTGGATCATCTGCTTTTTCTTGGAAGCCGGTTGGCTTGGTGCCATCCTGTTCAGTGGCGCGTTTGTGGCCATCATCCGTTCGGCAAGAGGCGAAAACCGGCCGGCGCGAGCAGCTTCGGCCGCGCTGATCACGGCGGCACTTGTCCAGTTGCTATTACTCGGACCGCATTCTCTGCCCGTGCCCTGGCTCATGCTGCTGCTATCGGCCGACAACACCACCCTGTTGCCTGCCAAGCCTGGGCATGCATCCGAGGCAGCGCAAAGATAAGCTTTGAGCCTTTTCGAGTTGAGCGTCGATATCCAGTGGCCTGGAGGGAGCTGGCGCATCCACTTGGTTGGAAGCGGTCGAGGATGGTTCCGATGCGCTCGACTAGACCGGTTTTTGATCATGCTGGGTCATATCCGCAGGCGCTGAAGTAGTTGGCGCATTCTTGTGGGGAGTAGAGGTCGAGGATGCGGCCG
>JBDNCK010000273.1:0-3375 GCA_046719675.1 Sphingomonadaceae bacterium
GGCGGGCGCGGACGGCGTGCATCTGGGCCAGACCGACGGAAGCGTGGCCGAGGCCCGCAGGCTGCTGGGTCGGCAAGCGCAGATCGGCGTCACCTGCCACGGCAGCCGCCACCTTGCGATGGAGGCAGGCGAGGCCGGCGCCAATTATGTCGCCTTCGGCGCCTTCTTCGAGACGGGGACCAAGGCGGTCGAGCATCGCGCGACGCCCGAGATCCTGAGCTGGTGGACGGCGCTTTCGCCCATTCCCTGTGTCGCGATCGGCGGCATCACGCCGGAGAACTGCCGGCCGCTGGTGGAAGCCGGGGCGGATTTTCTGGCCGTCTCGGCGGCCATATGGTCCGCGCCGGACCCGGCTGCGGCAGTCTTGGCATTCGCGCAGGCAATGGTCTAAAGCACGCGGCATTCCTTCCAGACAGGTGAACCCATGAAGATCAGCGGCGTGGACATTCGTCCCGGCAACATCATCGAGTATGAAGGCGGCATCTGGCGGGCCGTGAAGACGCAGCACACCCAGCCCGGCAAGGGCGGCGCCTACATGCAGGTCGAGATGAAGAACCTGATCGACGGCCGCAAGACGAACGTGCGCTTCCGTTCGGCCGAGATCGTCGAGCGGGTGCGGCTCGATACCAAGGATTTCACCTTCCTCTTCGCCGAGGGCGACCAGCTGACCTTCATGGACAAGGACAGCTACGAGCAGGTGCAGCTGCCACGCGACCTGCTTGGCGATGCCGCGGCCTTCCTGACGGATGGCATGGACGTGATGATGGAACTCTATGAGGAAAAGCCCATCTCCGTGCAGCTGCCCGACCAGGTGGAGTGCCTCATCGTCGAGGCGGACGCGGTGGTGAAGGGCCAGACGGCGAGCAGCAGCTACAAGCCGGCGGTTCTCGAGAACGGCGTGCGCATCATGGTGCCGCCGCACATCGAAAGCGGCACGCGAGTCATCGTCGACGTCTACGAACAAAGCTACGTCCGCCGCGCGGACTGAAAGAGGAGCCCAGGGCCAGGGGCCCCGGCCGCCGGAGGAAGGATTTCTTGGCCCAGAGCGCCATCATCACCGTCATGGAGCGCGCCGCGCGCAAGGCCGCGCCGCGGCTGCGCCGGGATTTCGGCGAAGTCGCGCAGCTGCAGGTCTCCAAGAAGGGCCCGGCCGACTTCGTGTCGAACGCCGACAAGGCGGCCGAACGCACGCTGCTGGAAGAGCTGCAGAAGGCGCGGCCGGGCTGGGGGTTCCTGCTGGAGGAAGAGGGGGAGATCGCCGGCGAGCCGGGCGCACCCCGCTTCATCATCGATCCGCTCGATGGCACATCCAATTTCCTTCACGGGATTCCGCATTTCGCGATTTCGATTGCCGCCGAGCATGAAGGCGTGGTGAAGGCCGGCCTCGTCTATCAGCCGCTCACCGACGAGAGCTTCTGGGCCGAGCAGGGGAAGGGCGCCTGGCTGCAGAACAGCCGCCTGCGGGTGTCGGGAAGGCGCGACCTTGCTGAGTGCCTGCTGGCGACCGGCATCCCCTATCGTGGCCACGGGAACCAGCAGCAGTTCGAGCGAATCGTCTCACATGTGATCCCGCAGGTGGCCGGCATCCGCCGCTTCGGGGCAGCGAGCCTCGATCTCGCATGGGTTGCAGCCGGGCGATTCGACGGCTTCTGGGAAGAGGGGCTGAGCGAATGGGATGTTGCTGCCGGCATTCTCCTGGTGCGCGAGGCCGGCGGGTTCGTGTCCGACTTCCGCGGCGGGGACCGGATGATCGAGCGGCGCGAGATCGTGGCAG
Organism: Sphingomonadaceae bacterium; assembly: GCA_046719675.1. Lineage (GTDB taxonomy): Bacteria > Pseudomonadota > Alphaproteobacteria > Sphingomonadales > Sphingomonadaceae > Thermaurantiacus. The sequence continues at coordinate 1,775 of JBDNCK010000273.1, forward strand.
GCAATGACGCCACGCACTCGAAGCTGCACCGGCTGATCGCGGAGAGCATCCGCGGCTGAAGCGCCCGCATGGCAGCCGCGCGCTTGCCGCGCTGCAACGCAGGCCCTAGAGACAGGAGGCGAGAGGCCCCATGCCGGATGTGACCGCAACAGCGCTCGAATATCTTCCGATCCTCCTCTTCCTGGGGGTCGCGATCGGCTTTGCGCTCCTGTTTGTGGGGCTTCCCATCCTGATCGCCAATGTCGCAGGGACCGCAAAGCCTTACAAGGACAAGCTCGCAGAGTATGAAAGCGGCTTTCCGGCCTTTGCCTCGTCGCGCGGCCGTTTCGACGTGCGATTCTACCTGGTTTCCATCCTCTTCATCATCTTCGACCTGGAAGTTGCATTCCTCTTTCCCTGGGCGGTCAGCCTGCAGGACATGGGGCCGGACCTGGTCTTTGCCTGGGGCTCGATGATGGTCTTTCTCGGCGTGCTGACGATTGGCTTCGTCTATGAATGGAAGAAGGGAGCGCTGGACTGGGAATGAGCGACACGCTGGCACCCCGTCCGCCGCGCGACCTCGCGCTCGAGCGCGAGGCCTTCGAGCCGATGGCACGCGAATATTCCAACCAGGGGTTCGTGCTTGCCAATCTCGAGGACCTCGCAAGCTGGGCGCGCACGGGCTCGCTGTGGTGGATGACCTTCGGCCTGGCCTGCTGTGCGGTCGAGATGATGCACACCAACATGCCGCGCTTCGACATGGAGCGGTTCGGGATCGCACCCCGCGCCTCGCCGCGGCAGTCCGACGTGATGATCGTGGCCGGCACGCTTTGCAACAAGATGGCGCCTGCGCTCCGCCGGGTCTATGACCAGATGCCCGAGCCGCGCTATGTGATCTCGATGGGGAGCTGCGCAAACGGCGGCGGCTATTACCACTATAGCTATTCGGTGGTGCGCGGCTGCGACCGGATCGTGCCGGTGGACATCTATGTGCCTGGCTGTCCGCCATCGGCCGAGGCGCTTCTCTATGGCATCATGGCCCTGCAGCGGAAGATCCGCCGCACCGGCACGTTCGAACGCTGATGGCGTCCCATCTTCCAGCGATCCCCACGAGTGGCGGGCTGTGCGACCGCACGGCAGCGCTGCTTGGGTCCTTCCTCATCGAGACGAACGAGGCAGCCGGCGAGCTGACCCTGCTCGTGCAGCGCGAAAGCGTGGTCGACGTGCTGCGGCTGCTTCGCGACACGCCAGACCTGGCATTCGAGCAGCTGATGGACATCAGCGGGGTGGACTGGCCCGAGCGGGCCGAGCGGTTCGAAGTCAATTACCATCTGCTTTCCATGCGGCACAACAGAAGGTTGCGGGTGAAGCTTGCAACCGATGCCGCGACGCCCGTGCCGTCCGTGGTCAGCCTGTTTCCGGTTGCCGGCTGGTACGAACGGGAAGTCTGGGACATGTTTGGCGTTCTGTTCGAGGGCAATCCGGACCTGCGCCGCATCCTCACCGACTATGGGTTCGAGGGGCATCCCTTCCGCAAGGATTTTCCGCTGACCGGCCATGTCGAGCTGCGCTATTCCGAGACCGAGCAGCGGGTCGTCTACGAGCCGGTGAAGCTCAGGCAG
>JBDNCK010000274.1:0-3372 GCA_046719675.1 Sphingomonadaceae bacterium
ATAGATTCCCCGAAGACGGCGGACGAGGCCACCATCAAGCGGGCCTATCGCAAGCTCGCCAAGGAACTCCATCCGGACCGCAACAAGGACAATCCCAGGGCAGGCGAGCGCTTTGCCGCGGCAACCGCGGCCTATGACCTGCTGTCCGACAAGGCGAAGCGGGCAGCCTATGATCGCGGCGAAATCGATGCCGACGGCAATCCGCGCATGCCCCCCGGGTTCGACGGGTTCCGGACTGGCCCGCGCCCCGGCTATCGCCCCGCCGGCAATGGCGAGCAGCCCGGGTTTGAAGCGGATTTCGGCGATATCCTGTCCGAGCTGTTCGGCGCCGCGCGCAGTGGTGGGCGCGGCCCGCGCACCGCGCCGCGCGGGCCGGATGTCGCCTACCGCCTTGCTGTCCCCTTCGCGGACGCCGCGCTGGCGCGGCCGCAACGGATCACGCTGCGGTCGGGCAAGACCATCGACCTGAAGCTTCCCGCCGGCCTCGAGGATGGCCAGCAGCTGCGCCTTTCCGGCCAGGGGGAGCCAGGGCCCGGCGGCCCGGGCGACGCGCTGGTCACCCTTGCCGTTCAGCCGGATCCCCGCTTCGTGCGCGACGGCGATGATGTGCGCTCGGACCTCTATGTCCCGCTGGCAACGGCCGTGCTTGGCGGCAAGGTGCGCACTGCAACGCTCGAGGGCGACGTGATGCTGACGATCGCGCCGGGAACCAGCTCGGGCAAGCTGATGCGGCTGAAGGACAAGGGTTGGACCCGCAAGGGCGGTGGCCGCGGCGACCTGCTGCTGCGGGTCATGGTGGAGGTTCCCGCGGGCGACGAGCCGCTTGCCCGCTTCCTCCGGGAGCGCGCAGCCGGAGCCGGGACCTGAAGCGTGCGAACACGGGTTCCCGAAGCCTTGCGCCAGCTCTTCGGGAAGGCGCTTGCCGATGGTGCGACCGAGGCAGGCAACATCGCCTATCTCTCGCTCCTGACGCTGTTTCCCGCAGCGATCCTGATCGTGAGTGTCGCGGCCCTGTTCGGCCAGTCCCAGGCTGGCCAGGCGGCACTTTCCGGCTTCTTCGAGCTGCTGCCACCCGACATTGCCGCTGTGCTTGCGCCCGTCGTGGAAGACGTGGCGGCAGCGCGGGCGACGGGCGCTCTTTCGCTTTCGCTGCTGGTTGCGATCTGGACCGTCTCCGGCTTCATCGAGACCCTGCGCGAAATCCTCCACAAGGCCTTCGAAGTGCCCCCTGGCCGGCCCTTCTGGCAGACCCGGCTGCTGTCCGCCCTCGGTGCCCTCGTTGCAGCGATTGCCGTGTTCCTCAGCTTCTCGCTCAGCCTTCTGCTGCAGGTGATCCGGCGGTTCCTGGGCGCCGTGCTCGAGCCGCTCGGGCTTGATGCCCATGTCACGTCGCTGACGGCGCTCACGCCCAATCTCGTGGCGTTTCTGGCGCTCTGGCTCCTGTTCGCGAGCCTTGCCCCGCGCGTCGCCGGCGGGCGCCACTGGCCGGGCGCCTTGCTCGTCATCCTCGTCTGGTCGGCCGCGGCCGTCCTCATCGGCCCCGTGCTTGCTGCCTTCGGCGGCATGGCGCGGACCTATGGCGCGTTGTCGGGCGTGATGGTGGCACTGCTCTTCTTCTATGTCATGGGCTTTGCCCTGGTGCTGGGTGCCGAACTCAACGCCATGCTTTCCAAGGCCCGCACACTGCCCGTAGAAGGCATGACAGACGAACGGGCAGGCCAACGGGCGGAAAGAAGCGCATGAGCGGATGGATGGCGGGAAAGCGCGGGCTGATCATGGGGGTGGCGAACGATCGCTCGCTCGCCTGGGGGATTGCCAAGGCTGTGCATGCGCAAGGCGCGGAGCTTGCCTTCTCGACCCCGGGCGAGGCGTTCGCCAGGCGGGTGCGGCCGCTTGCCGAAAGCCTGGGATCGGATCTCGTGCTCGACTGCGATGTCGGAGACGATGCGTCCATCGACCAGTGTTTCGCGGAGCTTTCCCGCCGCTGGGACCGCCTCGACTTCCTGGTTCACGCGATCGGCTTCTCGGACAAGGACGAGCTGCGCGGCCCCTATCTCGACACCTCGCGCGCGAATTTCCGGCTTTCGATGGAGGTCTCGGCCTACAGCTTCACCGCGGTTGCCCAGCGCGCCGTGCCGATGATGACGGCAGGCGGCGCGCTTCTCACCCTTTCCTACTATGGCGCGGAGAAGGTGGTTCCCCACTACAATGTGATGGCCCTTGCCAAGGCGGCGCTCGAGATCTCGGTCAAGTATCTGGCCGTCGACCTTGGTCCAAGGAACATCCGGGTGAACGCGATTTCGGCCGGGCCGGTGAAGACGCTTGCGGCCTCGGGCATCGGCGATTTCCGCTACATCCTCAAGTGGAACGAGCTGAACGCGCCACTCAGGCGCAATACCACGCTCGAGGATGTCGGCGGGGCCGGGCTCTATCTCCTCTCCGACCTCGCATCGGGTGTGACCGGCGAGATCCACCATGTCGATTCAGGCTATAATGTCATCGGCATGAAGGCAGTGGACGCACCGGACATCGCGCTCGCCTGATGTCCTTCAACAGCTTCGGCCATCTGTTCCGCTTCACGACCTGGGGCGAAAGCCACGGGCCGGCAATCGGCGTGGTGGTGGATGGGTGCCCGCCCGGCCTGCTGCTGACCGAGGCCGACATCCAGCCCTTCCTCGACCGGCGCCGGCCGGGCCAGTCGCGCTTCACCACCCAGCGGCAGGAGCCGGACGAGGTGCGGATCCTCTCCGGCACCTTCGAGGGGCGCACGACCGGCACGCCCATCAGCCTCCTCATCGAGAATGTCGACCAGCGCTCGAAGGACTATGCCGAGGTCGCGCGCCGGTATCGGCCAGGCCACGCCGACTTCGCCTATGACGCCAAATATGGGCTGCGCGACCCGCGCGGCGGCGGGCGCGCCAGCGCGCGCGAGACGGCCGCGCGCGTGGCCGCCGGCGCCGTCGCCCGGCTTGTGCTGGGCGAGGGCGTGCGCATTTCCGGCTATCTCGTCGAGATGGGCGGCGACGCCATCGATCGCGAACGCTTCGATGCTGCTGAAATTGCCCGCAATCCCTTCTTCTGCCCCGATTCCAGCGCAGCCGGCCGCTGGGAAGCGCTGCTCGATGCGGCCCGCAAGGCCGGCTCCTCGCTTGGCGCCATCGTCGAGGTGGTGGCCGAAGGTGTTCCGGCCGGCTGGGGATCGCCCGTCTACATGAAGCTCGACAGCCAGATTGCCGCGGCGATGATGGGGATCAATGCCGTCAAGGGCGTGGAAATCGGCGATGGCTTTGCAGCGGCCCGCCTGCGCGGCGAGGAAAACGCCGATCGCATGCGGCCGGGTGGGGAAGGGCAGGGGCCGCGCTTCCTTTCCAA
>JBDNCK010000027.1:0-11725 GCA_046719675.1 Sphingomonadaceae bacterium
CCAGCGCGCGGCCTCGGGCGGGAACAGCCGATCCTCCTCGCCCCAGAGGATGAGGGTCGGCGTGGCGGCCAGCGCCTTCAGCATGTCGGCGCCAAAGGGCTCGCGCGGGGAGGCGAAGCGATCCAGGGTGGCGCGGCGGTTGCCGGGGTAGCGCAGCAGCTCCCAGTAGCGGTCCACCCGGTCGGGCGTGCGGGCGCGATCGACGCTCGTCGATTGCACGAGCGAGCGTTCGATGAGGGACCGCGGAGTGATGTGCTCGGCCAGCTGACGAAGGACAGGCGTGCCCGCCAGCCGGAAGCCGGCGGGGCGGGTTCCGGTTGCGCGGAACTGCGCGCCGGCCGAATCGACCAGGATGAGCGCAGACACGCGCTCCGGATGGGCGAGCGCATACCGGATGGAGACGATCCCGCCCATCGAATTGCCGCCGATTGCAAGCCGCTCGATCCCGAGGTGCGCGCGCACCTTCTCGACCGTCTCGGCCATGCAGCTGCCGGTGTAGCAGCCGGACGGGGTCGGCCCGGTGAGCCCATGGCCCTGCAGGTCGATCGTCACGATCCGGTATTCGCCGCCGAGCCGCTCCACCCACTCCTCCCAGGTGTGGAGGCTGGCGTTGGAGCCGTGCAGCAGCACGACCACCGGCCCGTCGGGGGGGCCCTCGTCGCGCAGATGGACGACGAAACCGGGCTCGAGCTCCACGAACTGCGAGGCAGCGCTGGCATAGCGGGCGCGCAGCGTCTCGGCCGGGATGTCGGGAGTGCGCAACGCGACGAAGGCAATCAGCAGCACGAGGATGAGCGCGCCGGCAATTGCGGCGAACCAGCGGAGAAGGCGCATGGCGACCGCCCTAGCGGCGGGCGAGCGTCACCGGCAAGCCATCCTTCGGTCGCGGGATGGGCACCATGTGGAAGTCCGCCCGATAGCCCTCCGGCACCAGAATCCGGCGCTCGGAGAGCAGGCGGAAGAGGAAGGCCTTGGCCTGCATGTAGGCGAAATGGAGCCCGAGGCACATGTGGGCGCCGCCGCCGAACGGCACCCAGGCATATTTGTGGCGGTTGGCCGAAAGCTGGGTGGTGAAGCGCAGCGGATCGAACCGCTCGGGATCGGGCCAGTGCTCGGGCATCATGTGCGTGTACATGGGGTTCACCCCCACGCCGGAGCCGGCAGGGATGCGGTAGCCGCCGAACTCGAAGTCCCTGAGCGCGCGGCGCGGGATCATCGGCACCGGCGGGACGAGGCGCAGCGCTTCCTTGAAGGCCATCTCGCACAGCTCGAGCTCGGCGAGCGCCTCATAGGGCAGCTGGTCGCCATGGCGGGCGCGGACCTGGTCCACCTCCTCCCGCAGTTTCTCCTGCCAGTCGGGGTTGATGGCAAGATAATAGACGAGGCTGGAAAGCGACGAGGTGAGCGTGTCGTGCGCTGCCATCATCAGGAAGTTCATGTGATCGATGATTTCCTGGTCCGTCAGCAGCTTGCCATTCTCGTCCTCGGCGTTGCAGATCTGGGTGAAGATGTCGTCTGCCTCACGGCCCCGGCGCCTGGGAATCTCGCGGGCGAAATAGGCGGACATGAAGGCACGGCCCTTCACGCCGCGGCGCATCTGGGTGAAGGGCAGCGGCTTGCGGACCACCGCGACAGCCGCGAGCACCATGTCCATGAAGGCCTGGTTGATCTGCCGCGCCTCCGAGCCCCAAGGCACGCCAAGGAAGGATCCGGCTGCAAGATCGAGCGTCAGGTCCTTGATGGCGGGATAGAATTTCATGGCCTGCGCATCCGGCCAGCGGGCGATGGTGCGCGCAATCCCCTCGTTCAGGCCATCGAGATAGGCCTTCATCGGCGCCGGCTTGAAGGCGACGGACAGGGTCTTGCGGTGAAGCCGGTGATGCTCGAAGTCCATCAGCATTAGGCCGTTGGGAAACAGCTTGTCGAGCACCGGATCCCAGCCGAGCTTGGAGGAGAAGATCCTGTCCTTGTTGAAGAGAACGAGCTCGTTTGCTTCCGGCCCGAGCAGCGTCACGCCCCAGCCGAAATGATCCTGGCGACGGAAGACCGGCCCGTAGGTTTCGGCAAGCGTGTTGATGGCCTTTCTCGGGTCCCGCAGGAACTGGATGGTCCGCCATGTCCGCGACCGCGCGGGCAGCGGGCCCGGAACATGCGCCAGCTGCTCGAAGCGGACGGGCGCGAGCTTGGGATACAGGTCGGCGGCGCGGACAGGAGCGTTCATCGCGATTCCCTCGGGCAAGTGCGGAGTGATAATACGCACAATCTGAGCATCGCTTCAATTGCCGAAACGGCGCTTGCCATCGCACCAATGCCCGGCTAGTTGCGAGTCGATTGCAGGAAAGGCTTCCCTTTGCATCTCGACCGCCGCACCTTCGCAACCGCCGGGCTCGCCGCTGCCAGTCTTGCGACCGTGTCGTCACCCGTGCTTGCCCAGGTGCGGCCGCTGGTCTTCGCCTTCCAGCCCCAGAAGGATCCAGCCGGCATCCGCAAGGCGGCGGGCGATGTCGCCGAGGCGCTTGCCGCGCGCCTTGACCGCAAGGTCGATGTGCTGGTGCCGCTGGCCTATGCGGCATCGGTGCAGGCGCTGGTGTCGCAGCGGGCCGACATCGCCTGGCTTTCCTCGCTTCCCTTCCTGCTGGCGCGACGGGATGGTGGGGCGCGGCTGATCCTGGCGGAAGTCCGAACCGACACAAGCGGTCGTGCGCGCACCGATTATGACAGCGTGTTCGTGGTGCCGAGGGACAGCCCGCTCAAGTCGATCGCGGATCTCAGGCGGCAGGCGAAGGAGCTGCGGATGGTGTTCACCTCCAACACCTCCACCTCGGGCTTCGTCTTTCCCTATGACCGGATGATCCGGGAAGGAATGCTGAAGCCGAAGCAGCCGCCGGAGGAAGCCTTCCGCAGCGTTGCCTATGCGGGCGGCTACACGCAGGCACTCGAGCAGCTGCTTGCTGGGCGGGGCGATGTGTGCGCCGTGTCGGACTATACCGTCGAAGGTCCGAAGCGGACGACCTACCTGCCGGAGGACAAGCAGGCGCAGCTTCGGATCCTGGCCCGGACGCCCGGCGTTCCGACGCATTGCGTTGCAGTATCGGGTGGCGTGAGCGCTGCGGAAGCACGCGCCATCCGTGATGCGCTGCTCGACCTCACCAGGACGAACCCGGCGCTGCTGTCCGACGTCTATGGGGCCTCGGCGCTTCGCATTGTCGACGAAAACCGGCATGTGCAAGCGACGGTCCGCGCCATCGAGCGGACCGGGCTGCCGATCGCGGGGCTTGTCCGATAGCAGGGCCGGCCGCAATCCGGGCCCATGGCCTGACGCTGGACTACCTCGGGCAAGGCGGACACGTCCGCGCGCTGGCCGGGGTCGACCTCCTGGTGCGCCAGGGCCAGCATATCGCGATCATCGGGCCTTCCGGATCGGGGAAGTCCAGCCTCGTGGCGATCCTGGCAGGGCAGGTCGCGCCGACGGCCGGACGGGTGGAGCTTGCGGGGCGCGTGGCCCGCATCCACCAGGACCTGCGGCTGGTGCCGCGCGCATCGGCGCTGCGCAATGTGCTACATGGCTGCCTGGGGCGGGTCAGCTTCGGCCAGTCGCTGCGCTTTCCGGCCTCCGAGCGGCAGCGTGCGGAGGCGCTGCTGCGGCGCGTGGGGCTGGGCCATCGGCTGCACGCACCGGTGCGCACATTGTCCGGCGGCGAGGCGCAGCGGGTGGCGATTGCCCGCGCGCTCATGCAGGATCCCGACATCCTGCTGGCCGATGAGCCGGTGGCAAGCCTTGATCCTGCCAATGCCGCGGCCATCATGGCGCTGCTGGACGAACTGCGCCGCGAGCGGGGGCTGACCCTTGTCTCGGTCCTGCATGATGTCGCGCTTGCCGAGCGCCATGCGGACACCATCGTGCGGTTGCAGCAGGGAAGCGTGGTCCCGCCCGAAGGGGACTGGAGCGCAACGGCCGCAGCACCGGCGGCACCTGCCACGCGCGGGCCGGAGCGGCTGCCGCCCAATCTGACCTTCCTTGCGCTGAGCGTGGTGGCCGTCGCGCTGTCGTGGGGGGTCGTCGCCAATGCGCCAGGGACCCTGGATGGTGCGTTCGGCGAAGCCGTGCGCTTCCTCGCCCGCCTCGTGCCGACGGCAGCGCAATGGGCCGAGATTCCCTGGGGCGAGCTCGTCGGCTCGCTGCTCGACACGCTGCGCATGGCCGTTCTTGGAACGCTCCTTGCCACCGTGTTTGCGCTGCCGCTGTCCGCCCTTGCCGCGAAGAACATCGTGCCGGCCTTCGTCGGGTGGCCGGTGCGCGCGGCGCTCAATGTCTGGCGGTCCGTCCCGTCGATCGTCTGGGCGCTGCTGTTCGTGGCAGCCGTCGGCCTGGGGGCGATGGCGGGGGTGCTGGGGCTTGTCGCCTATTCGATCGGCTATCTCACCAAATTCTTCTACGAGGCGTTCGAGGGCGCCGAGACGGCTGCGGCCGGCGCGCTGGGCGAACTGGGGGCGACGGGTCTGCAGCGGTTTGTCCATGCGGTATGGCCGGTGGCGCTTCCTGCGCTGGCTGGCTCGATCCTCTTCATGCTGGAATACAATGTCCGGGCTGCCTCGGTGCTGGGAATTGTCGGGGCAGGCGGGATCGGCCATGACCTGAAGCTCGCCGTCGACTGGTCGAACTGGCATGTGGTGGGCGCGATCCTTGCCCTTCTCGCGCTCGCCGTAATTGCCGTCGACGCGTTCAGCGCCTGGGCGCGCGCGCGAATCGCCTGAGACGGCGCGCGAGACGAGGCCCGCGGGTCAGGCGGCGCGGGCCGGCCGCCCCTTGCGCACTTCGGCGAGTTCCTCGGCGAGCAGGAAAGCGAGCTCGAGCGCCTGGCTGGCGTTGAGCCGGGGGTCGCAATGGGTGTGGTAGCGGTCGGCCAAAGCCTCGTCGGTCACGGCGACGGCGCCGCCGGTGCATTCGGTCACATTCTGGCCGGTCATCTCGATGTGGATGCCGCCCATGGTGCTGCCCTCGGCGCGGTGGACGGCGAAGACCTGGCGCACTTCCGCGAGGATTCGCTCGAAGGGCCGGGTCTTGTAGCCGGAGGCGCTCTTGATGGTGTTGCCGTGCATCGGGTCGCAGGACCAGATGACCTGCCGGCCCTCGCGCTGCACGGCCCGGACAAGCGCCGGGAGGTGCGCTTCCACCTTGTCCGCCCCGAACCGGGTGATGAGCGTGAGCCGACCGGGCTCGTTTGCCGGGTTGAGCGTATCGATGAGGCGCAGGAGCTCATCCGCCCGAAGGCTCGGCCCGCACTTGAGGCCGATCGGGTTCAGGACACCACGCAGGAACTCGACATGGGCGGAGCCTTCAAAGCGCGTGCGGTCGCCGATCCAGAGGAAATGGGCCGAGGTGTCCACCCAGTCCCCGGTCAGGCTGTCCTGCCGGGTCATCGCTTCCTCATAGCCAAGCAGCAGCGCCTCGTGGCTGGTGTAGAATTCCGTGCCCTTGAGCTGCGGCACCGTCTCGGGCGAGATCCCGCAGGCCTCCATGAAGGCCAGCGCCTCGCCGATGCGGTTGGCGATTTCCGCATAGCGCTCGGCCCAGGGCGAGCGGGCGACGAAATCGAGGTTCCACTTGTGCACCTGGTGCAGGTTGGCATAGCCGCCCTGGGCGAGCGCGCGCAGCAGGTTGAGCGTGCTGGCCGCCTGCATGTAGGCGCGCTTCTGCCGCTCCGGATCCGGCACCCGGCCCTCGGCTTCGAAGGCGATGTCGTTCACGATGTCGCCGCGATAGGAGGGAAGGAGAGCGCCCCCCTGCTCTTCCAGGTCAGCCGACCGGGGCTTGGCGAACTGGCCGGCCATCCGGCCCACCTTCACCACCGGCATGTGGCTTGCGAAGGTGAGCGTGACCGCCATCTGCAGCAGCACGCGGAAGGTATCGCGGATGGTGTTGGGATGGAATTCGGCGAAGCTTTCGGCGCAGTCGCCGCCCTGGAGGAGGAAGGCGCGGCCAGCCACGACTTCGGCAAGCCGGGCCTTGAGATCGCGCGCCTCGCCAGCGAAGACGAGCGGCGGGAAGCTCTTCAGCTCGGCTTCGACGGCGCTCGCGCGCTCCGGATCCGGCCAGAGGGGCAATTGCCTTGCCTCGGCCGTGCGCCAGGAGGAGGGAGACCAGCGTTGCGTCATGGGGCGTGGCTCATGCACCCGATGCGCGGGCGAAGGCAAGCCTCAGGCGGGGATCCAGTTGCCGTGAAAGCCCAGCGGCACGCGCGCCGGGATGTGGACGATGGCAACCGCCTCGCCGTCGGGCGCGCGCGCGTCGAGGATATGGAGCTCGGCGCAGGCTTCGGCTTCGTCCGAGACCAGGCCCATGAGCCAGCCGTCGGCTTCGCGCGAACCGGCCGAGCGCGGGACGAACACGAACTCGCCGGGATAGCGGCCCTGGCCGAAGTCGCGCACGGTCCGCCTGCCGCTTTCGAGATCATGATGGACAAGGAAGGTGCCGGGCCCCAGCTCGTCGCCCAGCTGCAGCCCCGTGCACCAGGCGTAGCGGTAGGCACCGGTTGCCAGCCGCTCGTCGAACCGCGGGAACTCCTGTGGCAGATCGTCGAGGACGGTGCGGCGGACGGCCCGCGCGCCGGGGTCGATGGTCCAGCGCTCGAAGGTGGTGCGGCTGGAGTCCGGCCCCCAGCCGGAGCGCGCGAACATCCGGTCATGGACGACGAGATCGACCACCACGCAGCCATCGCCAGGCGCAAAGCAGTTGGCCACATGAAAGACCGCGCAGGGGTCGACGTCGCACCAGATCGTCTCGGCACCTTTACCCTGGCGCGGAAGCAGGCCCACGCGCGCCCGGCGGTGCGGATTCCAGCGCAGCGGAAACTGCCAGCCGGCGGAATAGGCCTTCATCGACAGCGTGACGGGCAGATCGAAGATGAGCACATGATCGGGGCCGAGCGCACAGTCATGCACCATGACACCGCCCGGCAGGTCGACGGGTTCGTCCCGGATGACCCTTGCCGATGGCGAGACGACGACATGGCGCACGATGTCCGGCGTCTCGGGATCGTAGCAGATGGCGTGAAGCTCGCCGGTTGCCGGGTCGAGGTGCGGGTGCGCGGAATAGCTGCCGGAAAGCGTGCCATCAAAGGGGTTGTGCGCAATGGTCGAAAGATCTGCGGAGAGTTCGACGGGATAGGCACTGGCCTCTACGATCGCGAAGATCCGCCCTCCGATCCCGACCACGTTCGTGTTCGCATTGTCGGACCGCAGCGCGCGCGGGCCGGGCGCCGGCATTTCGCCGAGCAGGCCGCTCACCTTCGTGCTGCGCACCCAGCGGTTGCGATAGGATTCGGCCTTGCCGTCCCGCAGGCGCAGGCCGTGGATCATGCCGTCGCCCAGAAACCAGTGATGGCTTGCAGTGTCGACGGGGCCCAGCGGATTGGGGCCGTTGCGCAGGTAGCGCCCATCGAGCTCCTGCGGGATGCGACCGGTGACCTTGAGATCAACATGGTCGACCTCGCGCGCGACGGGCGCATACGGGCCGGTGAGAAACGGGTGGGCTGCCGGAACCGGAAGCCGGGCGCGATTGAACCCGGCAAGCCTATGCACGCCTGCGGTGACGACCTTGCGGATCCCGGCTTCAACGACGCTGGCCATGGGCTTGCTCCCTCTGGCACCTGCATAGCATGGCCGGCTCGAAATTGCTGCCCCCTGCCAGTGCCGCTAGCGCATCAGGACAAGTTCCTCGGCCATCGTCGGATGCAGCGCCACGGTCTCGTCGAGCTGGGCCTTGGTCAGGCCGGCCTTCACGGCAACGGCGAGCGCCTGCAGGATTTCGGGTGCATCGGGGCCGATCATGTGGGCGCCCACCAGCCGGTCGCTCGCGGCATCGACCACCAGCTTGTAAAGCGCGCGCTCGTCGCGGCCGGCGAGCACATTCTTCATCGGCCGGAAGTCGGCGGCGAAGATCCTGACCGAGCCGAGCCTTTCGCGCGCCTCCGGCTCTGTCATTCCAACCGAGGCAAGCGGCGGGTGGCTGAAGACCGCGGAGGGCACGCAGGCATAGTCCACGCGCCAGCGACGGTCGCCGAACAGGCGATCGGCAAGCGCATGCCCTTCGCGGATGGCGATGGGGGTGAGCTGCATGCGGTCCGTCACGTCGCCGACGGCATGCAGCCAGGGAAGATTGGTGGTGCTGTCCGCGTCAACGGCAATCTCGCCGCGGTTGCGGCGGGTCACGCCGAGCGCCTCGAGGCCGAGACCGTCCGCATTGGGGACGCGCCCGGTTGCCCACAGCAGCATGTCGGCTTCCATCGCCCTGCCTTCGCTGGTCTCGATGCGGAGCGAGCCGCTGGCCAGTTTCTCGACCCGCCGCGGTGCGCAGTTGAGGCGGATATCGAGATGCTTCTGCATGGAAATCTGCAGCAGGCGATCGGCAAGGGCCGGCTCCCATCCCTTGAGGAGACGATTGCCGCGCACAATCTGGGTCACCCGGACACCCAGCTGGTGGAAGATGCCGGCGAATTCATTGGCGATGTAGCCGCCGCCGACAATCGCGATCCGCTCCGGCAGCGACTCCAGGTGAAACACCTCGTTCGACGTGATCCCGTGCTCGGCGCCTTCGATGTCGGCCGGGATCTGCGGGCGTGCCCCCGTTGCCACCAGCACATGGCGGGCCGTCAGCTCGTCGCTTCCCACGCGCACCCTGTTGGGTCCGGCAAGCGTGGCACGCGCATGAAATGTCGTCACCTTGTGGGTGTCGAGCGTGGACTGGTAGGCGCGGTTCAGCCGGTCCACGTCTGCGAGCACATTGTCCCTGAGGGTGGGCCAGTCGAAGCGTCGGTCGCCGACGGACCAGCCGAAGCGCGGCGCGTCTTCCAGATCCTCGGCAAAATGGGATCCGATGACGAGCAGCTTCTTGGGCACGCAGCCGCGAATGACGCAGGTGCCGCCGACCCGATGCTCCTCGGCTATCCCGACGCGGGCGCCATGGCCTGCTGCAATACGGGCGGAGCGAACGCCACCGGAACCGGCGCCGATGACGAAATAATCGAAGTCGAACATGCAGGCGGCCTACTGCGTGGCCGGGACATTCAGAAGCGGGAAAATCCGCTTGCTCTCATCGGAATCGCATCATTTGCGCGCCCCGTCCCGGGAAAGCTGCAGCAGGGCACGGCCAACCATTGCCTGGTCCAGCACCGGCCCCTGCCATTCGCATGGCGTCGCCGGCGGGGCCGCGCGCCCGTCGAGCTGCTCGCCCCCGAGCGTGGCTGACAGCACCACGCCCGCGCCGGCGCCGCGCACAAAGAGCGGCACGGGCAGGTTGGAATGGCCGTTGCCCAGCCAGCGATGGGCGGGAAGCCGGCCCTTGCCGCTGTCCGCGACGGGCTGGAAGGCGATGGTGGCGCCGTCCGGCCCGAACAGGAGATGATCATGATCCGCCGTCACGATGAGCAGCGTGTTGTTCCAGCTGGCAGCGGTTGATGTGTCGGACACGTGGGAAACGACGGCACGGACTGCGTCCTCGAAGGCGAGCCGGGCCTCGATCACCCGGCCGAGGTTGTTGGCGTGGCTGGCACGATCAGTGTTGGATTCCTCGACCATCAGGAAGAAGCCTGCGCCCGCGCCATCGAGGCGCCGCAGGGCGGATCGTGTCATGTCCGCAAGCGATGGCTGGTCTGCGAGAAGCGGCGTGGCGAAGGGTTCGTCGGTCGACGGCCCGATGCCGCCGCGATATTGCTGGACACCTTCGAAGGCCTTGACGATGGCTGCAAGGCGCGCAGGCACTGCGACCGTTCCGGCGGCCATGGCACGCACGGCATCGGCATCTTCCACCAGCGTCCAGCGCGGGCCTTGCGGACCGCCGACGGGTGCGCCGGCCTTGACCTGTGCCCAGGTCTCCGGGCTGAACCAGCGATGATCCGGCTTGTCGCGGCGTGTTGCGTCATCCGTCCAGTCGGGATTGCCGGCGCCGGCAATTAGGGTGACTTCGCCGCGCCCGAAAAGCTGCGCCGTGATCTCGTTGCGAAGCGCGCGGCTGACGCTGTGGGCGCCGCCAGCAGCAGCCGGGGTCGCATCGGCGATGGCCGAAGTCGTCACGATGCCGACGGCGCGGCCCGTCTCATGGGCGATCCGGGCAAGACTGGTCTGCGGCCGGCCGTTGCCGTCGACGTTGATGGCATTGTTGTAGCTGCGCACGCCCGTCATCAGTGCGCTCATGGTGTTGGCGCTGTCGGGTGCCGTGATGCGGTTCCACTCATAGCCCACGAAGCCGCGGGGGTAGGCGATGCCCATGCCATAGAGGGCGGGCACTTCCCCTTCGAGCGGGGTCGCACTGCAGCCGCGGGTGCGGTCCCATTCCATGTCGGGGGTCTGGGCAAGACCCTCCGGGCCGGCGACCGGCTGGTTGCGCGTGGAAAGCTGCGAGACTGCCATGGGGGCGTGCAGGAAGTCGGGGGAGTCGACGGCCAGGGGCGCGCCCGACCAGAAGCGGGTGGCGCGGATCGAGGAATAGCCCGAGCCATCGGCAATCATCACGATGATGTTGCGCGGTGCGCGCTCGCGTGCGTCTGTCGGACGGTCCGCAGGGGAAACCGTGGCGCAGCCTGCGAGCAGGGCTGCTGCGGCCAGGGGAAGTAGAAGGGCACGCATGGGCGGCACATGCCGCGAGCAGATGACAGCGGGATGACTCATTCGCCAAGCGCCAGCCGCGCTGCCTCCCAGTTGCGGCCATCGAAAGATCGGATCGGAAGATCGGGAATGCCGCCGTCAAGCGCGCGGGCGTTGAGGCTTACGCCATCGGGATGGGACCGCGGCCGGTAGAAGCTCTTGACGCCGCAGATACGGCAGAAATGGTGCAAGGCCGTGCCGGTGCCGAATCGATAGGTGGTCAGGAACTGCTGGCCTGTCAGAAGCCGGAACGCGGGCGCGGGCACGATCAGGTGCAGGAAGCCGGTCATCGTGCAGATGGAGCAGTTGCAGTTCAGAAGGACGGCATCTTCGGGGATGTCTGCCTTGAACCGCACGCTTGCGCAGTGACAGCCGCCGGCCGCGGATCTCATTCGACCGTCACTGACTTGGCGAGATTGCGCGGCTGGTCGACATCCGTCCCCTTCAGGACGGCGACATGATAGGCGAGAAGCTGCACCGGCACCGCATAGACGATGGGACTGATGAGCGGGTGCACGCTCGGCATCTCGAGCACGGCTTCCGCTCCCTGGCCGCCAGCTGCGATGCCGGCGGCATCGGAGATGAGGATGATCCGCCCGCCGCGCGCGCGCACTTCCTGCATGTTCGAGATGGTCTTGTCGAACCAGGGGCCGGACGGGGCGATGACGATTACTGGCACGGCCTCGTCGATGAGGGCGATGGGCCCATGCTTCATTTCGCCCGCGGCATAGCCTTCGGCATGGATGTAGCTGATCTCCTTGAGCTTGAGCGCGCCTTCCATCGCGAGCGGAAAATCCGGGCCTCGGCCGAGATAGAGCACGTCGCGGGCAGGCGCGACGATCGGCGCGAGTGCGGCGATCGCATCCTCGAGCTCGAGCGCGGCGTTGATCGCGGCAGGTGCCTCCACGAGATGGGCGACGATATCCGCTTCCTCCGACGCCGGGAGACGACCGCGCACCCGCGCGAGATTGGCAGCCAGGGCAGCCATCACCGCCAGCTGGCAGGTGAAGGCCTTGGTGGAGGCGACACCGATTTCAGGCCCGGCATGCGTGGGCAGCAGCAGATCCACCTCGCGGGCCATCGT
>JBDNCK010000275.1:0-3369 GCA_046719675.1 Sphingomonadaceae bacterium
CGACGAGCAGATCCGGCGCAAGTCCGCCAACTACCAGATCATCGGCGTGCCCGGTGGCGAGTGGGGTGGCCTGTTCGAGGAGCTGGCGACCAACGTGGCGGCAGCGCCCCCGGTCCAGCCGAAGCCCCTTGAGCAGGATGGCCTGCTGGGCCTGTTCAAGCCGGAAGACACCGGCGGCAACGTGACCCTGGTGCCGGCAACCCAGGCCGACATGCGGGGCGGCAGCTTCGAGCCGAAGCCCTCCCTTGAAGTGATCTACGACACGGTATGACGAGCTACGATCCCCCCGAGCGCGCGCGCGACGTGCTGGTGGCCGAGGGTTCCGGCTGCCATGGCGGCCGGGAGACGATGCGGGCGGCTGCTGCCAGCGCCGGCAAATCGGAAGTGCTCGAACGCTATCGGGCCGACTATCCGACCGGCCCGCACGACCAGCCGCAGTCCATGTGTCCGGCCTTCGGCTCGCTGCGCGTCGGGCTTCGCATGCGCCGCACGGCCACCATCCTTTCGGGTTCGGCCTGCTGCGTCTATGGCCTCACCTTCACCAGCCATTTCTACGGCGCCCGCCGCACCGTCGGCTATGTCCCCTTCAATTCCGAAACCCTGGTGACGGGCAAGCTCTTCGAGGACATCCGCGAAGCGGTGTTCCAGATGGCCGATCCGGCCGCCTATGACGCGATCGTCGTCACCAACCTGTGTGTGCCCACGGCCTCCGGCGTTCCGCTGCAGCTCCTCCCGAAGGAAATCAACGGCGTGCGCATCGTCGGGATCGACGTTCCCGGCTTCGGTGTTCCCACCCATGCCGAAGCGAAGGACGTGCTGGCAGGCGCCATGCTTGCCTATGCGCGCGACGAAGTCGCAGCCGGGCCTGTGGCTGCTCCGCGGCAGCGCGCGGACAAGCCCACGGTCACCCTTGTTGGCGAGATGTTCCCGGCCGATCCCGTCATCATCGGCCAGATGCTCGAGCCCTTGGGCCTTGCAGCCGGGCCGGTCGTGCCCACGCGGGAATGGCGGGAGCTCTATGCCGCCCTCGCCTCGCCGGTGGTTGCTGCCATCCACCCCTTCTACACGGCTTCCATCCGCGTCTTCGAAGGTGCTGGCCGCAAGGTGGTCGGCTCGGCCCCCGTCGGTGTGGACGGAACCGCCGCCTGGCTCGATGCCATTGGCGATGCCTTCGGGATCGCAACCGACACGGTTGCCACCGCCAAGAACCGCTTCCTGCCTGCCATCCGCGGCGCGCTAGCAGCCAGGCCCATCCGCGGGCGGATCACCGTCTCGGGCTATGAAGGCTCGGAGCTGCTGGTTGCACGCCTGCTTGCGGAAAGCGGCGCGGATGTCTGCTACGTCGGCTCCGCCTGCCCGAAGACCCGCTGGTCGGATGCCGATCGCGAATGGCTGGAGGCGCGCGGGATCCCGGTCAGGTTCCGGGCAAGCCTCGAGGACGACAAGGCGGCCGTCGATGCCCTCAGCCCCGATCTTGCGATCGGCACCACGCCCGTCGTGCAGCATGCCAAGACGAAGGCACTGCCGGCCCTGTATTTCACCAACCTCATCTCGGCGCGCCCGCTGATGGGCCCAGCGGGAGCCGGTTCGCTGGCGGAAGTCGTCAATGCAGCGATGGCCAACCAGGCCCGCTTCGAGCGGATGCGCGACTTCTTCGAAGGCGTGGGCGAAGGCCATGCCGCGGGCGTCTGGGAAGACACCCCGCAGGACCGCCCGCAGTTCAAGGCGAAGTTTGCCGCCCGGCGGATTGCCGCCGCCAAAGCAGAGGAGGCGGTGGGAACATGACCCTCATCCTCGATCATGACCGGGCCGGCGGCTACTGGGGCGCCGTCTACGTGTTCACGGCCGTCAAGGGCATGCAGGTGGTCATCGATGGCCCGGTCGGCTGCGAGAATCTGCCGGTGACTTCCGTGCTGCACTACACGGACGCGCTTCCACCGCATGAGCTGCCCATCGTGGTGACGGGCCTTGCCGAGGAAGAGCTGGGCCGCAACGGCACCGAAGGCGCCATGAAGCGCGCCTGGAGCACGCTCGACCCGGATCTTCCGTCGGTCGTCGTCACCGGCTCGATTGCCGAGATGATCGGCGGCGGCGTGACTCCCGAAGGGACCAGCATCCAGCGCTTCCTGCCGCGCACCATCGACGAGGACCAGTGGCAGTCGGCCGACCGGGCGATGAAGTGGCTGTGGGACCAGTTCGGCCCCAAGAAGGTGCCGGCCCCGCGCCCGCGCAAGGCCGGCGAGAAGCCGAAGGTGAACATCATCGGCCCGATCTATGGCACCTTCAACATGCCGTCGGACCTCGCGGAGATCCGTCGCCTGGTGGAAGGCATCGGCGCGGAGGTGAACATGGTCTTCCCGCTGGGAAGCCATCTGGCCGACATCCGCAAGCTCGCGGATGCAGATGTCAACATCTGTCTTTACCGCGAGTTCGGACGCCTTCTGTGCGAAACGCTGGAGCGGCCCTATCTGCAGGCGCCGATCGGTCTTCATTCGACTACGGCCTTCCTGCGTTCGCTCGGCCATCTGCTGGATCTCGATCCGGAGCCTTTCATCGAGCGGGAAAAGCACACCACCGCCAAGCCGCTCTGGGATCTGTGGCGCTCGGTCACCCAGGACTTCTTCGGAACCGCGAGCTTCGGGATCGTGGCGTCCGAAACCTATGTGCGCGGCATCCGCAACTTCCTCGAGGAAGAGATGGGATTGCCGTGCCGCTTCGCGTTCCGTCGCACGGCCGGTGTCAAGCCGGACAATGCGGCGGTCCGCGAAGCCATCCGCACCACCCCGCCCCTCATCCTGTTCGGCTCCTACAACGAGCGGATGTATCTCGCCGAAACGGGTGCGCGCGCGGTCTATATTCCGGCCTCCTTCCCGGGTGCCGTCATCCGCCGCCACACCGGCACGCCCTTCATGGGCTATGCCGGGGCAAGCTATCTCGTGCAGGAGGTGTGCAACGCGCTCTTTGATGCGCTGTTCCACATCCTGCCCCTTGCCACCGACCTCGACCAGGTCGAGGCCACGCCAACCCGACTGGTGGCCGCGATCGGCTGGGACGAGGACGCCCGCGAAGCACTCGATGCGCTGGTGGAGGCGGAGCCCGTGCTGGTGCGGATCTCGGCCGCCAAGCGCCTCCGGGATGCTGCGGAAGCGGCCGCGCGCGCCGCCGGTCATGGCAGTGTCTCGCGTGCCGTCGTCGATCTGGTTGCCGGCCGCCGCGAAAGGATCGCGGCGTGAGCCCGCCATGGAACATGCCTTGCCCGGTGCAAGGCGACGGAATCGGTCGTGCAAGCCCGACCGATCAACGGGGGCGGCGTGCCCCTCATCGCGTGTTGAAGGAGAACAGGTATGGCTAGCATGGATGGGCCCTGTC
>JBDNCK010000276.1:0-3367 GCA_046719675.1 Sphingomonadaceae bacterium
CGGCTGCCGCTCATCGTGCGGGGGCTTGCCCCTGCCCTGCCGCTGGAATGGACGCTCGACGTGCCGTCCGCGCAGGTCAAGTCCGCGATCCTGCTTGCCGGCCTCAACGCGCGCGGCGCCACGACCATGATCGAGCCGGTGGCCACCCGCGACCACAGCGAACGCATGCTGCGCGCCTTCGGAGCCGACATCCGCAGCGAGCCGTCGCCTGCCGGCACGAGGATAACCGTCATGGGCGAGGCGGAACTGACTCCCTCGCGGCTGCGGGTGCCGGCCGACATCTCGTCTGCGGCCTTCCCGCTGGTGGCTGCCCTGCTGGTGCCGGGAAGCCGGGTGGAGCTGCCAGGCGTCTGCGTGAACCCGACGCGCGACGGCCTCTTGCGCCTGCTGGCCGGGATGGGCGCGCGTGTGGCGCAAGCCAACCCGCGCGAGGTGGGGGGTGAGCCCGTCGCCGATCTCGTGGTCGAGGCGGGCCCGCTGCTGGCGGTGGCGCCCGATCCGGCGCTTGCGCCTTCGATGATCGACGAGTTTCCGATTGCCTTCGTGGCGGCCGCCCTGGCGGAAGGGCGCAGCATCTTCCGGGGCCTCGAGGAGCTGCGGGTGAAGGAAAGCGACCGCCTGGCGCGCATGGCCGAGGTGCTGCGGGCGGCCGGCGCACGCGTGGAAGAGCGTGCGGACGGGCTGGCCATCGAAGGCACTGGCGGCGAACGGCTGGCGGGCGGCGCCACCATCGATCCGGGCCTCGATCACCGGATTGCCATGAGCGCGTGCGTGCTGTCGCTTGCCTGTCGCAGGCCGCTGCAAGTGGCGGACATGTCCCCCGTTGGCACCAGCTTTCCCGGCTTCGTGGGCCTCATGCAGGAACTGGGAGCCGAAGCGCGCGAGTGACCCGGGCTGGCGCCGGCAGCGCCAGCCGCATTTCCAAGGCGTCGACAATGCGCTCGGCTGCGCGTCCGTCTCCGAAGGGGAACACCGGCCGCGGCCTCGGGGCGGCCAGCAGGGCGCGCGCCGCAGCGGCAATGGCACACGCCCGCAGCTCGACCAGTCGGGCCGTGCCGGCTGCGATCGGCTCGGGCCGCTCGGTGGCAGCGCGCAACACCAGGGTGGGAAGGCCGAGCGCTGGCGCTTCCTCCTGGAGGCCGCCCGAATCGGTGACCAGCAGCGCGGCCCGCTCCATCAGCCAGACCATCGCCTCATGCTCGAGCGGCGGCAGCAGATGGACATTGGACAGGCCCTCGAGCCGGCTGCGCAAGGGACCGGCTGCGGCCGGGTTGGGGTGGAGCGCAAGCGCCATCTGGACCCGGCCATCGGCCGCCAGCCGATGCAGGCCGGATGCGATCGAGCGCATGCGCTGACCGAGGTTCTCGCGGCGATGGACGGTGGCCAGAACCAGCGGCTCGGCCGGCGCGGCAGCAAAGGGAAAGCGGCGGGCCAGGCGCTCGGACCGGTCCGGCTGCCGGATCGCCGCGCGTGCTGCCAGCAGTGAATCGATGGCGGTGTTGCCGGTCAGGACGATGGAGTCCCGGGCAATCCCTTCGGCCAGCAGCTGCTCGACGGCACCCCTGGTTGGCGCGAAATGCAGGGTGGAGACCCGGGCGATGAGCGCCCGGTGCCCTTCCTCGGGGAAGGGGTCTGCCAGGTCTCCGGTGCGAAGCCCCGCTTCGACATGCGCAACCGGAACCCCGCATTGAAAGGCTGCAAGCGCGCCGCCAAGCGCGGAGGCCGTGTCTCCCTGCACGATGACAAGCGAAGGCCTGAACGCTGCGATCTGCTCCGCGACGCCGGCGATCACCCGGGCGAGCAGCGTGCTCAGGGGCTGGTCCGGGCAATGCAGCGCGAGATCCACATCGGCCCTGAGCCCGACGGCCGGCAGATGGTCTGCCGTCACGGCCGGATGCTGGCCGGTGGCAAGTAGGGCAAACCGGTGCCGCCTGGCCTTCAGCACATGCGCAACGGGTGCCAGCTTCAGCACCTCCGGGCGGGTTCCGACGATGAGCAAGAGCGGCCTTCGCACCAGCATGCGCCATGCTCCAACCGACCCCTCGGTTGTCCGGCCCTGGAGTGGGATCTAGCAGGCCGGGGCCGGCGGTTCCAGCGCCTTTGTGGTCCGGAGCAACGGGTTGCCGGCGCAGGGGTGCTGATGCGCTTCGGGGCGTCGATGCAGATCAGAGGTGCTGATGCGAATCGCTTGCATTCGCAGCAAAGCTGGTGCATGTGAGTCGCAACAGCAGCCCGCTGCCGTCCGGAGACCTTGCGCCCATGTATGTGTGCATCTGCAACGCCCTCAAGGAAAGCCAGATCCATGAGGTCGTGCGCGCCGGGGTCCGGTGCGAGCGTGAAGCCTATCGCCAGCTCGGCTGCCGGCCGCAGTGCGGCGTGTGCCTTCCGGTTGCCCGGGCGCTGGTGAAAGGCTCGGCTGTTCAACCTGCCTGACGCAAGGGGCAGCAGTCTTTTCCGGCTGACGGCACGCCCCCTGCCCTGCTAATGGCTGGATCAATGTCACAATCAGCTGATGATGACGCCGGCCTGCCGGGCTTTCTCGAGATCCAGGCGGCCAATCCGGCGTACAGCCAGTGCCCGGAAGCGCGGCTGTCCCGCTTGCGGGCCGCCTGCCCCGTCCATCGCGATCCCCTGACGGGACATGCCATGCTGCCCCGCTATCGGGAGGCGCGCGCGCTTCTCAATGACGACACGCTGTGGCGGCATCCCTCCCGGGCGCACCCGGAAAGCCTCTTCCACCAGTTCACCGCCCTGCGGCCGGTCGACGAGAGCATCCCGCCCGGCGAGCGCAGCAGCATCCTCATGCTGGACCAGCCGGACCATGGGCGGATCCGCAGCGTGCTGCAGAAGGCGTTCCACGCCCGCGTGTTCCGCGCCCGGGCGCTGGTGGAGGAGGTGGTCGACGAAGCCCTGGCAGCCCTTGCCGGTCGCACCAGGTTCGACCTTGTCGCCGAGCTTGCCATTCCCGTCCCGATTCATGCCATTGCGCGCATCCTTGGGGTGGCACCAGACCGGCGCGAGGCGTTCCGCCGCTGGTCGGAGGCGATCATCGTCACGCTCAATCCCCTGCGCTCGCCCGAGGAGGATGCCGCCGCGATCGCAGCCAACGAGGCGCTGCACGCCTATCTGTTCGAGCTGATGGCAGAGCGGCGGCAGGTGCCGGCCGATGATCTCACCTCGGATCTGGTCGCCGCGCAGGCGCAGGGCGCGCCGCTTTCCGACAGGGAGATCGCCATCAACCTGACGGCGCTGCTCGTCGGCGGCAACCTGACGACCACCGACCTTATTGCAAGCGGTGTCAAGCTCCTGCTCGAGCATCCGGACGAACTTGCGAAGCTGCGCGCGGACCCGACGCTTGCTGCGGCTG
>JBDNCK010000277.1:0-3363 GCA_046719675.1 Sphingomonadaceae bacterium
GTTGGTGGGCTGCGGGGGCGGCGGCATTGTGGGCATGGAAAGCCCCGACCGCATCCAGGAAATCGAAGGCGAAACGCCTCCCGGATGTCCCGGCCCTTCAGCCCCGGGTTCAACAGGGGCCCGGTCTCCGTGAACGGGTCCGGCCCACTCTCCGGGTCGTTCACCTCGCCCGAGAACGCGACAAGGGTCCCCAGCTTGTAGCCCCTGTCCTTGATGTAGCGGTCGATGGCGAGCTTCCAGCGTACCGCCTCCTTGCGGCTTGCCAGCACCACCATCGCCTTGGCCTTGCCGTCGAGCAGGGGCGCCACGACGTTGCGGAAGTGCTCCACGACGATCTGGACCTTCTGGGCGATGTTGTAGGGGTGGAGGCTCACCCACTGCATGATGCCCTTCAGCGCGGCCGACCGCTCGACCTCGGCGTCCTCCAGCTCCTTGCCGTCGTGGGCCAGCTTGAAGGCGAGCTTGTAGGGCGTGTAGTTCTGGAGGACGTCGAGGATGAAGCCCTCCTCGATGGCCTGCCGCATCGAGTAGACGTGGAAGGGAGCGGGCATGTTCCCCTCGCCGGGCGGCTGGATCGGGTCCGGCACGCGGCCGAACAGTTGCAGCGTCTTGCCCTTGGGGGTCGCCGTGAACGCCACATAGGTGATGCCGGTCTCCCCGGCCCTGGCGGCCATCTGGGCGGCCAGGAGGTCCTCGGTGTCCACCTCCCCGCCGTCCTTCAGGGCCTCCAATTCCTCGGCCGAAAGCACCTGCTTCAGCTTGGCCGCAGCCTCGCCGGTCTGGCTGCTGTGGGCCTCGTCTGCGATCACGGCGAACCGCTTGCCCTTGGTTGCCGCGAGTTCCTGGACGGCCTCCAGTGCGAACGGGAAGGTCTGGATCGTGCAGACGATGATCTTCTTGCCTGCGGCCAGGGCGTCGGCCAGCTGTCCGCTCTTGGCCGCTCCGTCGTTCTTGATGGTCTCGACAACCCCCGTGGTCCGATGGAAGTCGAACAAGGCGTCCTGAAGCTGGCCATCAATCACCCGCCGGTCAGAGACCACGATGATGCTGTTGAACAGCTTCCTGTCCTCGGCATCGTGGAGCTCGGAAAGGAAATGCGCCGACCAGGCAATGCTGTTGGTCTTGCCCGATCCCGCTGAGTGCTGGATGAGATATCTGCCCCCCGGTCCCTCGGCTAGCACGGCCTTCTCCAGCTTCCGGGTAGCATCGAGCTGATGGTAGCGCGGGAAGATGAACCGGCTGATCGCCTTCTTGCTGTCGCGCTGGGCGACCATGTAGCGGCCGATCAGTTCCAGCCAGCTGTCCCGTTCCCACACCTCTTCCAACAGATAGCGGGTCGGCTGGCCTTTGCCGTCCTTGGGGTTCCCCTTGCCGCCATTGTCACCCTTGTTGAACGGCAGAAACCCTGTCCCCGGCCCCTCCAGTTTCGTTGTCATCATGACGTCGAAATTGGAGACGGCGAAATGAACGAGCGCGCCTGAAGGGAAGGAGAGGAGCGGCTCGGCCGCCTGGCCCCTGGGGTTGGGCGAGCGGTCGAAGCGATACTGGTCCACCGCATCTTCCACGCTCTGGGTGAAGTCGGTCTTGATCTCCACCGTCGCCACCGGGATCCCGTTCAGAAACAGCACCAAGTCAATGCAATTCTCGTTGTGCTGGCTGTAGCGCACCTGCCGCACCACGCGCAGCCGGTTGGCCTGGCAGCGCGCGACGATTGCCGAATTCATGGCTGACGCAGGCTTGAACTGGGCGAGCGCAATCCTCGCCTTCACCCCGATGGTCTCGAAGCCTTGGCGGAGCAGGTCCAGCGTCCCGCGATCGTCCAGCGATTTCCGCAACCGGTCGAGAAGGGTTGCCTCCGCAGCCGCCCCATGCGCGTTCCGCAGCCCCTCCCACGCCTGCGGCTGCGTCTCCCGCACCCAGACCACCAGGTCGGCCGGGAACAGCGCCCTTCTCTGGTCATAGTCCTTGGCGTCCCCATCGGCGTAAAGCCAGCCAGCGCCAGCGAGGTGGGCGCATACCTCGTCCTCGATCGCGATCTCCTTGTGGAGGCTCAAAGCGCAAGCGCCTGCACCCGGGGACGAAGTGCCCTGTCGAGCCGAATCATGGCATCGATCATCCGCGCCTGGATCTCAGGCCATTCCTCCGGGGCAGAGCGGTAGCCGCCATCCTGCCGATATTCGATCATGCGCCCAAGCTGCCCTTCCGCCTCGACCCAGCGCAATGGAACCCCAAACTCCGCCTCGAAAGCCGCCTTGCTGTTGGAAATCCAGAGGTACACGCTGTTGTCATGCTGGCGCAGCCCGTAGTTGATCGAAAAGCTAGACCGGCCGATGCTGCCACTCAACCAGGTACCGGAATTGGGAGAGCGGTTGGCATGGGTCTGGTTGCGTGGCTTCGCCTGCGCCAGCAGGCCTTCCCAGAAGCGGTAGCGGAGGTCATGCCGCTCGATCCGTTCCTTGCGCTCCGCCTGGCGCTTGGCACCGATCTGCGTCTGGAACTCCGAGGCCTCCGGCAGTGGGATCAGCTGCTGGATCTCCATCAGGATCCGGCCGTCTTCCAGCCGATTGGGCTTCAAGCGCACGCAGCGGATATCAATATCCCTCTCGCGCAGCCACATGACAGAGGTGGTCAACTCCTTGCTGAAATCGGCAGACGCGAGGATAATCCGCACATCTTGCCCGAAGTTGTCCTGCTGGGGCTCTGACCAGCCCAGGAAGCCCAGGATCGCCTCACGCGCTGCCTCGGCCTCACCGTCGCCATTCCGCGCGCGAAAGCGGGCGTGCGCTTCCACCGCCTGGTCGAAGGTCATCTGCGAGACCATCGCCGCATAGCGGATCGCCTGAAGCTCCATATGCCCGCCGTCGGCCGAGCGCTTCAGCTCCACCACCACGAGGTTCGCGTTCGTGTCGAGGCAGAGGAGGTCGATGCGACGGCTGCTGTCCTGCCAGTCGCTGAACTCTTCGGCCAGCACCATCAGGCCTTCTTCAAGGCACTCGATCTGCTCCTTCAACAGGCGCTGGATATCGCCACGCTCGCCAATGCGCTCGCTCTCGAAGCTGGTGGCGCTCACTGGCACCAGGCTGTCCCGCCGAATTTCATAGATGGGCACCGCACGCCCCCCGGTCCTGGATCACCATGGTCCCCACGTCATTCCCCATCCTTGTTTTTCGCGGCCCGCTAAAAAAGGCAAAGGCATTTTCCTTATTTAGTGAGGCGGTCGCATCGCGCCGCGAATTCCCGATCTCATTGGTTGCACCGTTCATGCGGCCACAGCGATCGTGCAACGATCAGATAGGGGCCCCTCTATAACCCATTGAACTTGTTGAACTTGACCTGACCCCCGTTTTTTCCTCCGTTTGGAGC
>JBDNCK010000278.1:0-3361 GCA_046719675.1 Sphingomonadaceae bacterium
GACATTGGCCTCGGCGCCGTAGCGGGCGCGGTTGCCCTCAAGGATTGCTGCCTTCAGCGCCTCGACGGAGGCGGGAAGATCCACCCGGTGGCCCGACTCCTTGAGCGCCTTCAGCGTGTTCCAGAGGCTTTCGAAGACCGAGAGATAGGCAGCTGTCCCCACGGCCCCGGCATTGGGCGGGAAGTTGAAGAGCACGATCGCCACCCGCCGGTCGGCCGCCTCCCTGCGGCGCAGCGCAACCAGCCGGGCGATGCGCGCGGCAAGCGCCTCGGCCCGCTCCGGGCAGGGCAGCATCTCGCGCGCCAGCCCCGAGGAGGGATGGACGCAGCGGCGCGAGCAGCCCATGCAGGGCTCGGCCGAGCCGTCGGAGCGGCCGCCGAAGATGGTGGGAACCGTGGCGCCATCCAGTTCGGGGATCGCCACCATCATCGTCGCTTCAACAGGGGTCAGGCCAGCCGTTCCCTTGCCCCAGTGCTGCAGCGACTGGAACTCGAGCGGATGCGCCGCGACATAGGGCACGTCGAGCTTCGCCAGGATCTCCTCGGCGGCGTCCCTGTCGTTATAGGCCGGGCCGCCGACCAGGCTGAACCCGGTGAGCGAGACCAGGGCGTCGATGGTCGGCCTGCCGCGCTCCATGAAGAAGCGCTCGATCGCCGGGCGCTGGTCGAGCCCGCTGGCAAAGGCCGGGATCACCCGGAGGCCCCGGGCCTCGAGCGCGCGGATGACGCCGTCATAATGCGCCGAATCGCGCCCGAGCACATAGGAACGCAGCAGCAGCAGGCCGACCGTGCCACCCTTCCCTTTCGCTGGCGGCAGCAGCCGCAGCGATTCCGACATCCGGCCCTTCATGTCCGGATGATAGACTCCGACTTCGGGATATTCGGCCGGGGGTGCGGCAGGCGTTGCACCCCTGAGGGCTGCCCGGTCGCCTGCCGCATAGCGATCGACCAGCGCCCGGATCATCGCGACGAAATTGTCGTCCGAGCCGGCAAGCCAGTATTGCAGCGTCAGGAAATAGGCCCGCACATCCTGCGCGGAGCCGGGCAGCCATTTCAGCAGCTTGGGAAGCGCGCGCAGGATCTTCATCTGCCCGGCACCCGAGGACTGGCCGGGCTTTGCCGAGCCGCGCAGCTTCTTGAGAAGCGCGAGCGGCCCGGAAGGGGCGGCATCCATGCGATACTGGCCGAGCCGGGTGAGCTTCACCACTTCTGCACCCGAC
This sequence comes from Sphingomonadaceae bacterium, assembly GCA_046719675.1. Lineage (GTDB taxonomy): Bacteria > Pseudomonadota > Alphaproteobacteria > Sphingomonadales > Sphingomonadaceae > Thermaurantiacus. The sequence goes on from JBDNCK010000278.1 coordinate 1,220, forward strand.
ATGAGGCCGAGCATGGCATCGCACTGCTCGCGCCGCGCCTCGAGGGCCGGGAGCACCGCACGGATATGCTCGTCGAGGAAGAGCATGGTGGCGATCACGATGTCGCCTTCGGCGATTGCTGCGCGGGTTGCTGCCAGCTTGTCCGGCGCCCCCTCCCAGTCGGAGGCAGCGTGGAACGAGATGCGGATGGGAAGCCCCTCGCGCGCAAAGCGCGCCTGTGCCCGTTCGGCCGTTCCCGCCAGATGATTGTCGAGTGTGACAATCACCACGCGAAGCGGTGACGCAAGCGGCGGGCGCTCAGCGGGCGAAGTGCGATTTCGCGTCATACAGCGTCTCGACGGTGATGGAGCGGATGCCGCGCTCGGCAGCGTAATGCTCGGTGTTGCGGCGGGCCTTGCCACGCACGAAGAAGGGGATCTTCTTCAGTTCCTTCTCGGCATCGGGAGTCCAGATCATGAGCCCGTCCCCGCTCGCCTGGGCTGCCACTGGCTCGGCCCGGATCGGCTCCGGGGCGGCTGCCTTGGCCAGGTGCGAGGGCCCGGCGGCATCCGAGAATTCGAAGTCCTCGCGGAACATGGTGAGGAGATGCTCCTCAAGCCCCATCACCAGCGGATGGACGAGCGTGTCGAAGAGCACGTTCGCGCCCTCGAACCCCATGACGGGCGAATAGCGCGCGGGGAAGTCCTGCACATGGACCGGCGCGGAGATGACCGCGCAGGGCAGCTTCAGCCGCTTGGCGATCATCCGCTCCATCTGCGTGCCCAGCACCAGCTCGGGCTGGGCGGCGGCAATCGCCTCCTCGACGGCGAGATAATCGTCGGTGATGAGCGGCTCGACACCAAGTTCGGCGGCTGCGGCGCGCAGGTCGCGGGCGAATTCGCGATTGTAGCAGCCAAGCCCGACGACATCGAAGCCCAGCTCGTCGCGCGCCACGCGGGCCATTGCAATCGCGTGCGTTGCATCGCCGAAGATGAAGACCCGCTTGTTGGTGAGATAGGTGCTGTCAACCGAGAGCGACCACCAAGGAAGCCGCGAGGGGTTGGCGGCAATCAGCGGCCCGGCATCAAGCCCGCAGGCTGCTGCCACTTCGCGCAGGAAGGCGCAGGTGGCCTGGTAGCCGATGGGAATTGTGCGGATGGTGGGCTGGCCGAAGCTCTTCTCGAGGAAGCGCACGGCGGTGTCGCCCGTCTCGGGATAGAGCAGCACGTTGATGTCGGCTGCCCCAAGCCGCGCAATGTCGGCCGGCGAAGCTTCCAGCGGCGCCACCACATGCACATCCACGCCAAGCGCGGCGAGCAGCCTCGTCACTTCGGCGACATCGTCGCGATGGCGGAAGCCCAGCGCCGTCGGGCCGATGAGATTGGCAAGCGGCCGCCGGCCGTCGCGCGGGGCCGGCCGGATGCTGCGGTCGGCAAGGGTGCGCACCACCTGGTAGAAGGTCTCGGCCGCGCCCCAGTTTTCCTTGCGGCTGTAGCTGGGCAGCTCGAGCGGGATGACGGGCACGGGAAGATCGCTCGTCTCGGCCAGGCCGCCGGGATCGTCCTGGATGAGCTCGGCCGTGCACGAGGCACCAACCAGCAGCGCCTCGGGGCGGAAGCGCGCATAGGCATCGGCAAGCGCCGTCTTGAAGAGTTCGGCGGTGTCGGCGCCGAGGTCGCGCGCCTGGAAGGTGGTGTAGGTGACGGGCGGGCGATGGTTGCGCCGCTCGATCATGGTGAAGAGGAGATCGGCGTAGGTATCGCCCTGGGGGGCGTGCAGCACATAGTGCAGGCCCTTCATGGCCGTTGCCACCCGCATCGCCCCGACATGGGGCGGCCCCTCGTAGGTCCAGGTCGTCAGCTGCATGGCTGCGGCTCCGCGCGAAGCCCGGCAAGCTTTTCGCGCCGGACCAGCGGGCGGGTGAAGAGTTCGGCAAGATCGCCTGCCTGGTCGAACCCGTGCACGGGCGAGAACACAAGCTCGATCGACCATTTGGTGGCCATGCCTTCGGCTTCCAGCGGATTGGCAAGCCCGAGGCCGCACACCGTCAGGTCGGGCCGGGAATTGCGCACCCGGTCAAGCTGCCGCTCCACATCCTGCCCTTCCGAGACGAGGGTCTCGGCCGGCAGCCGTGCCAGGTCGGGCCCGTGAAACCGCTGGTGC
>JBDNCK010000279.1:0-3321 GCA_046719675.1 Sphingomonadaceae bacterium
GCACTGGGCCGATCTGCCGCTTTCCGGTGGCTCGGGGGCCGAGTTGCTCGCCCAGATGTTCGCGACCTATCGGCGCCTCGGCGTCGATGTCCCGGCCTTCGACCTTGCCTTTGCCTGGCTGAAGCCCCGCATGCCGTCTCACGGGCCGACCTGCCTTGCCCATGGCGACTTCCGCTCGGGCAACTTCCTCGTTTCGCAAGAGGGGCTTGCTGCCGTCCTTGACTGGGAGATCGCGCATCGTTCGGTGCCCGAGGAGGATCTGGGCTGGCTGTGCGTGCAGGCCTGGCGCTTCGGGAACTGGCAATTGCCCGTCGGCGGCTTCGGCATGCGCGAGGAGCTGGTGGAATCCTATCGCGCCGCCGGCGGCACGGTGAACGTGGCGGACCTCTGGACATGGGAAGTCTTCGGCAACCTGCGCTGGGGCCTGAGCTGCCTGCAGCTGGCAGACGATCATGTCTCGGGCCGGGTGCCGTCGGTCGAGCGCGCGGCCATTGGCCGGCGGGTGTCGGAAGTGGCGGCCGATCTTGTCCACGCCATCGAAAGGGGGGATGTGTGAGCCACCCGCGCGCCGCTGACCTTCTCGAGGCCGTCCGCCTGTTCCTGAAGGAAGCGGAAGGAGCGCTTGGCGGCCGGCTTGCCTTTCATGCGAAGGTGGCAGGCAATGTGCTCGGCATCGTCGCGCGCGAGCTCGCACAGGATCCGGATGCAGCCGAAGCGCAGGCCCTTGCCCCCTTCGGCGGCGCGAAGACCGTGTGCGAGGGCCTCAGAAGCGGCCGGCTTTCGCCTGCGGACCCGGTGCTGGTGGCGGCCATTCGGGAAGCCGCCCTGGCCCGGCTTGCCGTCGACAATCCCCGCTATCCCACCTTCGCCAGACTGAAGGATGTGCCATGAGCTTTCCGCCTGCCAACCACGACCCGTCGATCGACCCGACGGCCGAGCAGGTCCGCCGCCTGCGCGACAGCGGGCCGGATGGCCCCATCGTCATGCTCAACCTGCTTAAGTTCCGGCAGCGCGCCGCCTATCCCGAGGGCCATCCCGACAGCGGCGCAAGCGGCGCCGACGCCTATGCCCGCTACCAGCACGCCTTCACCGTGACGGTGGGGGCAACCAGCGGGGCCGAGATCATCTTCGAAGGGCCGGTCGACCAGGTCTTCATCGGCAGCCCGGAGACCGACCGGTGGGACAAGTGCCTCATCGTGCGCTACCCCTCGCGCCGGCATTTCCTCGCGATGATGGCGGATGCTGCCTACCGCGAGGCGCTCGTCCATCGCTATGCGGGCCTTGAGAAGACATTGCTGTTGCAGATGCATGGCAGCTAGCTGCGACGACATTGGCCGGTACGCCGCGCACTTGCTTGCGCTAAGGGTTGCAGCGCGCCATAGCCGCTGGGCTCTGGCAGGAACGGAACAGGAATGAACCGGCCGCTTTCACCGCACTTGTCGATCTGGAAATGGCGCCCCGCGATGGCGGTTTCCATATTTCACCGGATCTCCGGGCATGCGCTGGCGCTTGCCGGCCTCCTGCTGTTCGCCTGGTGGCTGCTGGCAGCGTCTGCCTCCGAGGAAGCCTATGCGGCGTTCGCGTCCGTGGCCGGCTCGCCGCTGGGCTGGATCGTCTGGGTCGGGCTGTCGTGGATGGCCTTCCAGCATCTCCTGTCGGGGATCCGGCACCTGCTGATGGACTCAGGGTGGGGCTATGAGCCGGCGAAGGCCCACGGCACGGCCACCATGGTGTTCGTGGGCGCGCTGGTGCTGACGGCAGCCTTCTGGGCGCTCTTCTTCTTCGGGCCGAGCATCCGCTGATGGCTACCGGTTTCTCCTCCGCTTCCGGGATCAAGCGCGTGCGTGGCCTCGGCGCTGCCCGGGCCGGCGCGCATCACTGGTGGGTGCAGCGCGTGACGGCGGCGGGCAACCTGCTGCTGCTTGCCTGGTTTGCAGCCTCGCTCGTCCTGCTGCCGGATCTTGCGCGCAGCACGGTCGTTGCCTGGGTGAGCCTTCCGCTCAACGCCATCCTGCTGGCGCTGCTTGCCGTGTCGGCCGTCTGGCACATGCGGCTTGGCGTGCAGGTGATGCTGGAAGACTATCTGAAGGCGGAGGGGACGCGGCGCCTCGCCTTCCTCCTCCTTGATTTCTACGCCGTTGTGATTGTGGCCGTTTCCCTGTTTGCGATCCTGAAGATCGCCGTCGGAGCCGTGGATGCCTGAGGCCTACAAGCTGATCGATCACGCCTATGACGCCGTTGTCGTGGGGGCGGGTGGCGCCGGCCTGCGGGCGACCATGGGAATCGCCGGGGCCGGCCTCAAGACAGCCTGCATCACCAAGGTCTTCCCCACCCGGTCGCACACGGTCGCAGCGCAGGGCGGGATCGCGGCCGCGCTCGGCAACATGGGGCCCGACCACTGGACCTGGCACATGTATGACACCGTCAAGGGGTCGGACTGGCTGGGCGACCAGGATGCCATTGAGTATCTGTGCCGCGAGGCACCCGCTGCCGTCTATGAGCTGGAACATTTCGGCGTGCCGTTCAGCCGCACGGCCGAGGGCAAGATCTACCAGCGCGCCTTCGGTGGCATGACGCAGAACATGGGCGAGGGGCCGGCCGCGCAGCGCACCTGCGCTGCTGCCGACCGCACCGGACACGCGATGCTGCATGCGCTCTATCAGCAGAGCCTGAAGCATGACGCGGATTTCTACATCGAATATTTTGCGATCGACCTCATCATGGTCGATGGCGCCAATGGTCCCGAGTGCCGCGGCGTGGTGGCCATCAACATGGAGGATGGCTCCATCCACCGCTTCCGTGCGCATGCTGTGGTGCTGGCAACCGGCGGCTATGGCCGGGCCTATTTCTCGGCGACCTCCGCGCACACCAGCACGGGCGATGGCGGCGGCATGGTGCTGCGCGCGGGCCTGCCCCTGCAGGACATGGAGTTTGTCCAGTTCCACCCGACGGGCATCTATGGCGCCGGCGTGCTCATCACCGAGGGCGCGCGCGGGGAGGGCGGCTATCTCACCAACGCGGCGGGCGAGCGGTTCATGGAACGCTATGCCCCCTCGGCCAGGGATCTCGCCTCGCGCGACGTCGTCTCCCGCTCCATGGCACAGGAAATCCGCGAGGGCCGCGGCGTCGGCAAGGAAGGGGACCATATCTTCCTCCATCTCGACCATATCGATCCGAAGATCCTGGCCGAACGCCTGCCCGGCATTTCCGAGACGGCGAAGATCTTCGCCGGTGTCGACGTGACTCGCCAGCCCATCCCGGTGGTGCCCACCGTCCACTACAACATGGGCGGCATCCCGACGAATTACTGGGGCGAGGTGG
>JBDNCK010000280.1:0-3314 GCA_046719675.1 Sphingomonadaceae bacterium
GTTCGGCCTTGCCTCCGAAGGGCACGAGCAGGCGGTGCATCAGCTTTCCACTTTCGCGAAGTCGGCGACAAGGCCTGCCGTTGCCCGCAATTTCGCAAGCAAGGCAAGCCGGTTGCGGCGAAGCGCAGGATCTGCGGCATTGACGGTCACCTCGTCGAAGAAGCGATCGACGAGCGGGCGGAGCGAGGCAAGCCTTGCCAAGGCGGCGGTGAAGTCTTCGGCTGCCACCGCCCTGCTGACGGCGTCGTGCGCGGCCTCGAGCGCGGTGTCGAGCGCCTGTTCGGCCGGTTCGAGGAGCCACGCCGGGTCAACCGGCCCGTCGTGCGGGCCATCCCTCTTCTCCTCGACCTTGAGGATGTTGGCCGCCCGCCTGAACCCGGCGAGCAGGTTCACACCATCGTCGGTTTCGACGAAGGCCTGCAGCGCCTTCACGCGGGCGAGCAGGCGGACGAGATCATCCTCCTCCCCCAGGGCGAAGACGGCGTCGATCAGGTCGTGGCGGACGCCTGCCTCACGCTCGCGGACCTTGAGGCGGTCGGCAAGAAAGGCAATGAGCTCGGCCGGATCGGCCGCGCCTGCTGCCGCGAAGGCCGGCGCCAGCGGAACCCGGAAGGCGCCGCCGACAAGCATGTCCAGCACTCCCAGCGCCGCGCGGCGCAGCCCGAAGGGATCGCGCGAGCCGGAAGGCCGCAGGCCGGCTGCGAAGAAGCAGGCAAGCGTGTCCAGCCGGTCGGCAAGCGCGACAACCACGGGCACCGGCCCTTCGGGTGCTGGGGCGTAATGCTGGCGCAGCGCCGAGACGACCTCCGGCGGTTCCCCCTGCGCTGCGGCGATGTGCCCGCCGATGATGCCCTGAAGCTCGGGAAATTCGCCGACCGTTCCTGTCACCAGGTCGGCCTTGCAGAGGCGCGCCGCGCGCTCGACCATGGCGGGCGTGGCACCGGGAAACTGGCCCGGGTGCGTCTCCACCAGCCAGCGGGCGAGCCTCGCCACCCGCTCCACCTTCTCGGCCATGGTGCCGAGCTTCTCGTGAAAGAGGATGCCGCCAAGCTTCGTGGCCTGCACCTCCAGCGGAACCTTCAGATCCTGCTCCCAGAAGAAGCGGGCATCGGCAAGGCGGGCTGCCAGCACGCGTTCGTTGCCGGCCACGATCGCCTGGCCGCCATCGGCCGCCTCGAGGTTCGCGACACAGACGAAGGCCGGCGCCAGCTTCCCCTCGCCATCCCGGCAGGCGAAATATTTCTGGTTGGCGCGCATGGTCAGCGTGAGGATCTCGCCCGGGACGGCGAGAAAGGCCGGATCGAAGGCCCCCAGCATCGGCACCGGCCATTCGGCAAGCCCGGCATTCTCGGCAACCAGCGCTTCGTCTGCCACCAGCGCAAGCCCGGCGGCCTCGGCCAGGGCCGAAGCGCGGCTGCGGATGATCTCCGCGCGCTCGGCCGGATCGGCGACGACAAAGGCCGCGCGCAGCTGCTCGGCATGGCTGGCAGGCGAATCGATGGAAATCGGGCCACCCCCCATGAAGCGGTGGCCGAAGGTCTCGCGGCCTGCCTCGAGGCCGGCAATGGCGAAGGGCACCACCTCGCGATCAAGAAGCGCCACCACCCGGCGCAGCGGCCGCACCCAGCGCAGGCCGCTTTCCTCCCAGCGCATGGATTTCGGCCAGGCGAAGCTGCGCAGCAGGTCGGGCAGATGCAGGGCGAGAAGCTCGGCCGCCGGCCGGCCGGGCCGGTCGATGACGGCAAAGAGAAAGCAGCCCTTGTCCGTCTCGCGCGCCTCCAGCTCCTCGCGCGCCAGGCCGGTGGACTTGAGAAAGCCCGCAATGGCGCTCTCGGGCGCATCAGCGCGTGGCCCACGCCGCTCCTCGCGGACGGCCGCGCTGGTGGCGGGCAGACCCTTCGCGACGAGCGCGAGGCGGCGCGGCGTTGCCAGCGTCTCGAGGCTGTCGGCGGCAAGGCCTGCCGCGTCAAGCAGGGCGATGAAGCGCTCGCCGAGCTGGGCGGCGGCGGCCGCCTGCATGCGGGCCGGTATCTCCTCGCCAAACAGCTCCAGCAGGAAGTCAGGCATCGCTGGCAACCCGGAGATCGGCCACGGCCTTCACGAGATCGCGCACCCGCCCGATATAGGCCTGCCGCTCGGCCACCGAGATCACGCCGCGCGCGTCGAGCAGGTTGAAGACATGGCTTGCCTTGATCGCCTGGTCATAGGCGGGAAGCGGCAGCCCGGCTGCCACGAGCGCGCGGCACTCTTCCGCGCACTTGCGGAACTGGTCGAACAGCACCTCGGTGTTCGCCTTCTCGAAATTGTAGGCGGAAAACTGCCGCTCGGCCTCGAGGAACACCTCGCCATAGGTCAGCCCCTCGCGGTTGAACGGCAGATCATAGACCCGCTCGATCCCGAAGATATACATGGCCAGCCGCTCGAGGCCGTAGGTGATCTCGCCTGCCACGGGCATGCAGTCATGGCCGCCAACCTGCTGGAAATAGGTGAATTGGGTCACCTCCATGCCGTTGCACCAGACTTCCCAGCCAAGGCCCCAGGCGCCGAGCGTCGGGCTTTCCCAGTCATCCTCCACGAACCGGATGTCGTTGGTGGAGGGATCGAGCCCGATCGCCTCGAGCGAGGCCAGATACTGGTCGAGGATGTCGTCCGGCGCGGGTTTCAGGATCACCTGATACTGGTAATAATGCTGCAAGCGGTTGGGGTTGTCGCCATAGCGGCCGTCCGACGGGCGGCGGCAGGGCTGGACATAGGCGGCCTTCCAGGGCCGGGGCCCGAGCGCGCGCAGGGTGGTTGCCGGGTGAAAGGTGCCGGCGCCCATCTCCAGGTCATAGGGTTGCAGGATCGCGCAGCCGCGCGCGCCCCAGAAGGCATGCAGCGTGAGGATCAGGTCCTGGAAGCTCTCGGGGCGGCCCACGGCCGCGGGCGTTAGCTTGTGCGGGCGCCCATGAAAACCCTTTGAGGCAAACCCTTGAGGCAAACCCTTCAGGCAAGCGCCACGACATCAACCGGCGTGCCGTTGAGCGCGGCATTGCCGGAAAGCGGATCGAAGCGGTCGCGGCGGGTGAGGTCGTTGAGGGACACCCCCGGCCGCCGGCGCGCCACCGAAAGCTGCACGCCTTCGCGCCCATGGCCCCAGCCGTGCGGCAGGCTCACGGTGCCGGGCATGATGGCGTCGGTCACTTCCGCCTTCACCTCGACGTCGCCTGCCGCACTCGTCACGCGCACTGCCGCGCCATCGGCGATGCCGCGTGCCGTCGCGTCATCGGGATGGATCATCAGCGTGCAGCGCTCCGGGCCCTTCACGAGGCGCG
>JBDNCK010000281.1:0-3303 GCA_046719675.1 Sphingomonadaceae bacterium
CGGCCCAGCTGGCGATACCCTGGTCGGCCTCGTCCGGGCGGCGGTCGATGTCGGCGGAAAGGGCAAGCCATGGCCGGGCGAGCGTGTCGAAGCTTTCGTGGACCGCGATGTCACGGGCCCTGAGACCCGGAAGGATCGAGCGCACGGCGTTCCAGACCGGATCGGTCCTGAGCCTGCCGTTGAACATCGGCTGGTCGATCACGAACAGCCGCAAGAGATGGGTGCGGCGGCAGCGCGCGAACGGACTTTCCTGGCCGGCCTCTTCCGTCTTCGGGCTCTGCTGCGCGACCGGCAGCATCGCCAGCTCCTCGCGCAGCCGATGGCTGTGGGGCACGCGGGTTTCCCCTTCGCCGGCCGCGCCGCCCTTCACCGGGAACAGGCAGGTGAGGAAGATGTGGCCGCCGTCAATTGTCGGCATCACCGGCCTCCGCGGCAGCGCCATAGGCGCGCGCCCCCCAGCGCTGGCGGGCAAGGGTCGCGCGCTCGGCATCGGCGCGGTCGGTGTCGCGCGAGGCAACCGGCGCATAGCCGGGCGACCCCAGGTCGTTCTGGACATGGCGCAGCTCGGCGACCCAGGCGCGGTCGAAGGCCTCGGGGCCCTCCTCATGCGCTGCCTTCAGCCGCAGCACCGCGCGCCGCACCCGGAGCGCTGCCTTGATGTCGCGCTGCGCGGCACCCGGCGTTGCGTTGTAGTAATAATCGGTGTCGATCTGGTTGGCCCGGATGTAGCGCTTGAAGGGCGTGATCGGAACGGATCCGGGATATTTGGTCGAGGAATACCAGAAGAGGTCAAGGCCAGAGGGAATGCCGTCGGCAAAGGCGTCGATGTATTGGTCCCACGTCCCGTTGAAGTTGGAACAGAAGAGCATGTAATCGTTCATCAGCGTCTCGCGGCCCTGGCCGAGATCGGGCCACTGGTCACGCCGGATGATCACCCAGCGCGCGAAATGGATGATCGAAAGCCCGAGCAGCCCGTGAAGCCGCAGCGGCAGGGCGCGCGCCACATGAAACAGCCAGCGGTTGATCGCTGTCCGCCGCGGCGGCATCGGCGTGAGCACGTTCATCGCATAGGCCTTGCCGGCGACGTTCGACATCCGCTCTCCCCCCGAAAGCCTTTCCTGAACAGGGATTAAGCTACCATCATTCGTTAACTGTCAATGGCACCGCCGGGAAACTATCCTTATGGGAGGATCGCATGGACGGCGATCTTCTCGTGCGTGCCGGATGCGGCGGCCTCGTCGGGCTGGTCGTCGGGAGCTTCGTTGCCACCCTCGTCGTGCGCTGGCCGCAACGCCGGTCGCTCACGGGCCGGTCTGCCTGTGACGCGTGCGGGAGCAGGCTCGGGATTGCCGAACTCGTTCCGCTGCTGTCCTTCCTGTGGCAGCGCGGGCGCTGCCGGCATTGCGGGGCGCGGATCGATCCGGTGCATACCGTGGCAGAGCTTGCCTGCGCCGGCGTGGGGGCGCTGGCGCTCGCGCTGGTGGCAGGCTGGCCGGCACTGGCAGGCGCCATGTTCGGCTGGGTGGCGGTTGCGCTCACGCTCCTCGACCTGCGGCGCTTCTGGCTTCCCGACGCGCTCACCCTGCCGCTTCTCGCGGGCGGTCTGGCGCTCGGGCCGGCGCCCGCGGCCGAGCGGTTTCTGGCAGCCGCGCTGGCCGGCGGGTTCCTGCTTGCGGTTGCCGGTCTCTACCGGGTGTGGCGCGGGCGCGACGGGCTTGGTCTTGGCGACGTGAAACTGGCAGCAGCGGTCGGATCATGGTTAAGCCCTGTCCTTCTTCCGCCGTTACTCCTTCTTGCATCGCTGGCCGGACTCGGGCTTGCGATCCGCAATCGCGAGCGCCTCTCGCGTGGAGGCTGGCAGACAAGGGTGCCGTTCGGCGCCTGCCTGGCGCCGGCGGCATGGCTGCTGTGGCTCGCCAGTGCGGCAGGTCGGTGACAGGCGGAAAGGAAACCGAATGGCAATGACTGGCGCGCGCTGCAACACGACAAAGTGCAACGCGACAGGCTGCAACAAAAATGCAATGCTCCGCCGTCAAAGGCTCCCGGCGCCCACCGGGCAGGCTCGCCCGCATGGCGCCCGCCGTTGGAGAGGAGACAAAGCAGGATGACCAGCGCCCCGGCCTGGCGGCACCCGGCGTCGCTGGCACTCCTTGCGCTTCTCGTCGTGCTTGTCGCCTGGCTCGCGTCCCGCGCGCTTGCCGCGGTCATGGCCCCGATCCAGCTGCCTTCGCTTGCCGGAGCCGAATCACCCCCCGATCTGGCGATTCTCGCGCGCTTCGATCCGTTCTTCCGGCGCCAGCCACAGGCATCCTCCGACTCGCTTCCCGTCACGTCGCTGCCGCTGGCGCTCAAGGGGGTGCGTCTCGACCCGGTGTCCGGCCGGGGTGCAGCCATCATCGCCGGGGCCGACGGCGTGCAGGACATCTATGCCCCGGGCGAGACCGTGACCGACGGAGTCGTGCTCGAGGCGCTTGCGGCCGATCATGTGGTGCTGGTGAACGCCGGCACGCGCGAGTCGCTCTGGCTCGAGGAGGCAGGCGGCCCGCCAGTGACGATGCCCGCCCTTGCTGCAGCACCACCCGGCGCCCTGGCGCGCGGCGGCGATGCGGCAGCCGGCATGCGCCCCGATCCCGCCGAGCAGGCCGAGCCCGAAACGCCTGCCTTCCTTCCCGAGGACGAGGAAACACAATGAAATCCCTGCTCGCGGCCCGAGTCGCCCCGGCCCTGTGCGCCACCCTGTGCGCCGCCCTGTGCGCCGCCATGTTCGCCACCGTGGGCCCTGCCCCGCTGCGCGCCCAGACGACTCTCAACCTGCGGGATGTCGATATCCGGGCGCTCATCGCCGATGTCGCGAAGGTCACGGGGGCGAGCTTCATCATCGACCCGCGCGTGCAGGGCCGTGTGTCCGTGATTTCCGACCAGCCGCTGGGCCGCAACGCCTATTTCGAGCTGTTCCTGGCGACGCTTCGCGCCAACGGCTTTGTTGCCGTTCCCACGGGAAGCGGCCAGTATCGCGTGCAGCCAGCTGAAGCCGGCGCGGCTGCCGGACGCGCCGGCGGGGGCGATGGCGGGCGCTTCGTGACCAGCGTCATCCCCGTTACCCACATCGATGCGCAGTCAGCGATCGAGACGTTGCGCCCCATCCTCAGCCGCAACGGAACCGTGGCGGCCAATCGCGCCGGCCGGGCCGTCATCGTCACCGACTTCGCCGACAATGTCGCCCGCGCCCGCGACACGCTGCGCGCCATCGACCAGGACCGGGCGGCAAGCCAGGTGGTGACGCTGCGCCACGCCGGCGCGCGC
>JBDNCK010000282.1:0-3292 GCA_046719675.1 Sphingomonadaceae bacterium
CTTCCAGCGGCTGAAGATCGATCGCACGCTTGTCGCCCAGGCGGCCGAGGATGCAGCCGCCGAAGCTATGCTCCATGCCAGCATCGCGCTGGCACGGGTGCTGGGCATGACGGTGGTGGCCGAAGGCGTGGAGACGGAGGCCCAGTGCGAGGCAATGCTCGCTGCTGGCTGCGATCTCATGCAGGGCTGGCTGTTCGCGCGCGACATGACGATGCAACAGGTCGCCCGCCAGTGGCAGGCCCCCGCGGCGCCGGGCCGCCGCCGGGCCGCCGCAGGCGCCAGGCGGCTTGACCGCGCGGGGGTTCGACGCTAACCGCCGCGGCCATTCCAGTCGTCGGAGCCATATCCGGTGTGCGGGGTATCCGCATTCCCTCCGGCGACGCACCTTGAACCGGAGAAGGACATGACGCCGCACGTTTCGATGCAGGCCCTGCTGGAGGCAGGCGCCCATTTCGGCCACCAGACCCACCGCTGGAACCCGAAGATGAAGCCCTACATCTTCGGTGAGCGCAACGGGATCCACATCCTCGATCTGTCGCAGACCGTGCCGCTGTTCGCGCGCGCGCTTGATTTCGTGCGGGCAACCGCTGCGGCTGGCGGCAAGGTGCTGTTCGTGGGCACCAAGCGCCAGGCGCAGGAGCCGATTGCCGAAGCGGCCCGCCGCTGCGGCCAGCATTTCGTGAACCATCGCTGGCTTGGGGGCACGCTCACCAACTGGAAGACGATCTCGGCGTCGATCAAGCGCTTCAAGCAGCTGGAGGAACAGCTTTCGGGCGAGCTGCACGGCTTCACCAAGAAGGAAGTGCTCAAGATGACTCGCGAGCGCGACAAGTTCGAAGCCTCGCTTGGCGGCATCCGCGACATGAACGGCCTGCCGGACATCATGTTCGTGGTGGACGTGAACAAGGAGGATCTCGCGATCAAGGAAGCCAACACGCTTGGCATTCCGGTGATTGCCATCCTCGATTCGAACGTCGATCCGGCAAACATTGCCTTCCCCGTTCCCGGCAACGATGATGCGGCGCGGGCGATCCAGCTCTATTGTGATGCGGTTGCCGATGCCGTTCTTGCCGGCCGCACGGGCCAGGCGATCGCCAGCGGTGTGGACATCGGCGAGGCTGCCGAGCCGATGGCCGAACCAGCGCTCGAGGCCTGACACGAATCTGTCATTGCAGCCGGCCAGGGCCGGTTGCATCCCATGCAAGGAGCCAAGGATGGCCGAGATCACCGCCGCAATGGTAAAGGAACTGCGCGACCGGACGGGCGCGGGCATGATGGACTGCAAGAAGGCGCTTGCCGAAGCCGGCGGCGACATGGAGGCAGCCGTCGACTGGCTTCGCTCCAAGGGGCTTGCAGCGGCTGCCAAGAAGGCAGGCCGCACCGCTGCCGAAGGGCTGGTGGGCGTTGCCGTCTCGGGCCTTCGGGGTGCTGCCATCGAAGTCAATTCGGAGACGGACTTCGTCGCCAAGAACGAGCAGTTCCAGGCCTTTGTGCGAGGAGCGCTCGCCGTCGCCCTCGACAGGGGCGCGGATGTGGAGGCGATCCTTGCCAGCGCGATGCCGGGCGGGACTGGCACGGTGGCCGATGCGCTTGCCAACAATGTGGCGACCATCGGCGAGAACCAGACGCTGCGGCGCGCGGCGATGGTCGAGGTGACCCAGGGCCTGGTTGCCTCCTATGTGCACAATGCCGTGGCGGACGGCCTTGGCAAGATTGGTGTCCTGGTGGCGCTGGAAAGTGCCGCCCCGCGGGACGTGCTGGCCGAGCTCGGCAAGCAGCTGGCCCTGCATGTCGCCTGGGCCAATCCGCTTGCACTCGAGCCTGGCCAGGTTGACGCCGAGCTCATCGAGCGCGAGCGGGCCGTGGCCGAGGCCAAGGCTGCGGAAAGCGGCAAGCCGGCGGACATCGTCGCCAAGATGGTGCAGGGCGCCGTCAACAAGTTCGCCGCCGAGAACGCGCTGGTGACCCAGGCCTTCCTCGGCGACAACAAGACGAAGGTCGCCGATGTTGTGGCAAGGGCGGCGAAGGATTCCGGCCAGCCGATCACGCTCAAGGCCTTTGTCCGGTTGCAGCTGGGCGAGGGGATCGAGAAGCAGGAAAGCGATTTCGCAGCCGAAGTGGCGGCTGCTGCCGGCGTTCAGGCCTGACGGGCTTTCTTTGCCACGCACGCGCCGCTAAGCGGTCGCGCAGCAACGACGAAGGACGGCAATGAGCCTCGCGTACCGGCGCATCCTGCTGAAGCTTTCCGGCGAAGCCCTGATGGGATCCGACCCGTTCGGGATCGACCCTGCGGCAACCGCCCGGATCGCGCGCGAGATCGCGGCTGCCCGCGAGGCGGGGCACGAACTGTGCCTGGTGGTCGGCGGCGGCAACATCTTCCGCGGGCTGGCAGCAGCAGCCCGCGGCTTCGACCGGGCGTCTGCCGACTACATGGGGATGCTGGCCACCGTCATGAACGCGCTGGCGCTCCAGAATGCGCTGGAGCAGCAGGGGGTTGCCACAAGGGTGCAATCGGCCATCCCCATGGCGAGCGTGTGCGAACCCTATATCCGCCGCCGGGCCGCGCGCCACATGGAGAAGGGGCGGATCGTGATCTTCGCAGCCGGCACCGGCAATCCCTTCTTCACGACCGACACGGCCGCCGCGCTGAGGGCGGCCGAAATGGGGTGCGATGCGCTCTTCAAGGGAACCTCGGTTGATGGCATCTATTCGAGCGATCCCAAGACGGATCCGGATGCCGAGCGCTACCCCGTCATCAGCTTCGACAAGATGCTGAACGACAATCTGAAGGTGATGGATTCGGCCGCCGTTGCCCTTTGCCGCGACAATGGCATTCCGATCGTCGTCTTCAACGTCCGCGAGGAAGGCAATCTGGCGCGGGTGCTGAAGGGCGAGGGGCAGGCAACCGTCGTCCGGCAGGCGGCCTGAGGCAGGGGAGAGACGATGGCGGACTTTGACCAGGAGGCAGTGCTCGGCGATCTCGAGCGGCGGATGAAGGGGGCGGTGGAGACCCTGAAGAGCGATCTGGCGGGCCTGCGGACCGGGCGCGCTTCGGCCTCGCTGCTCGATCCGGTGACGGTCGAAGTCTATGGGTCGAGCATGCCGCTCAACCAGCTGGCGACGGTGACTGCGCCGGAGCCCCGCATGTTGTCGGTCCAGGTCTGGGATCGGTCGAACGTGCAGCCGGTGGACAAGGCGATCCGGGCGGCCGGCCTCGGGCTCAACCCCATCGTCGAGGGGCAGACGCTCAGGCTGCCCATCCCCGACCTCACCGAGGAGCGACGCAAGGAAC
>JBDNCK010000283.1:0-3292 GCA_046719675.1 Sphingomonadaceae bacterium
GCCGCTCTTCGAGGAGAAAGTGGTCGACTTCCTGCTGGGGAAGGCCGAGATTTCCACCCGCACCGTGACGCGCGAGGAGCTGGAAGCGGCCATCGAGAGCGAGGACGAAACGCCCATCGCCCGCGCGGCGCACGGCGAGCCCGGACATGTGCACGGCCCGGATTGCGACCATGATGGCGGTGCGCCGGAAGAGCCTGCGAAGAAGCGGGCGCCCGCGCGGAAGAAGGCCGCAGCGGATGCCTCGCCCGCAGATGCACCGGCCGTGGAAGAGTCGGCTGCCGAGGCACCCGTGCCTGCGAAGAAAAAGGCGACGCGGAAGAAGGCGGACGGCTGATCCGGCGCTGCCGGACGTTCACGGGACAGGCGGAAGGCGGACGGGCAGGTACCTGCCCGCCCGCTTGCCCGTCGGGAATCAGAAGCTGGCGCCGATCGAGAAGATGAAGCCGTTCTTCGCGTAGCTGTTCGCGCCCTCGCGATCCGGCAGGTTGTTGCCTGAATAGGCGAAACCGATGGTCAGCGGCTCGAGGCCGATGAACGAGCCGGCGATATCCACGCCGAACCGCCAGTCGATCTTCGAGGTCTTCTGGAAGGTCCGGTCGACGACCAGGGAACCGCGCTCCGACCCGAGGAGAGCCTTGATCGTCACCGGCGTGCCGGGAACCCCCAGGCCCGCTGATCCGAACAGATAGCGGTTCGAGCCGCTGAGCGCGCCCTGGTCAGGCGCCCAGTTCAGCCCGGCCTGCAGCTGCAGCGTGCCGATCGCATATCCGGCGGTGCCGACGAGGGCGAAAAAGTCGAGCCCGTCCGCACCGGGATAGAGATAGGCCAGAAGTCCGCCATTCACGTCCAACGGACCAATGCTTCCCTTCCAGCCACCATAGACATCGACTTCGGCGGCTGCGCCGCTGATGGGCGCGCACAGCGGCGGCGCGGCGGCAAGCCTCGGCGGATCGCAGGGGAAGCCGGTCTCGCTCGCGGCGATCGAGGAGGCCCAGGTGCCGATATAGAAGCCCGACTGGTGGTCCAGCTGCAGGATGCCCTGGAGCGCGACGCCGCGATCCGAAACCGAGTAGCCCCGCCAGCGATAGTCCGAAACCAGCGTTGCGCCTCCTGAAAGGCGCAAGGCCGGCCCCGCCGCCTGTGCCCCGGCCGGCCCCGCCGCGGCCACTGCCAGCGCCGCTGCCAGCGCCGCTGCCAGCGCAAGACCTCCGACCATCCTGCTCCTCATGGATCTCCTCCCTGCGTCGGGCGCCCGCCCGCGGCGCGCATGCAGCTGCTCGCCCTTCGCCTGGGCCGCAACCCGCGCTGGTCCCCTCGCGCCTCCACGACCTGCCCTGCACGACCTGTCCTGCACGACCTGTCCTGCACGACCTGTCCTGAATGACCTGTCATGCAGGGCGATCAGGCAGCGCACAAGGCGGGGTGTTCGCAAGCGCCTTCCAACACCGCGATTCTCCTTCCCGCAGCAACGGCCGAAGCCTTGTTCATGCCCTGTTCCCATCGCGGTCGGTGGCCGCTATCCTTGCCGGCAATGAACGATCTCTTCGCTGCCCGAGCCTCCGACCCGACGGGCTATGACGCCCACCAGATCGAGGTGCTCGAAGGGCTGGAGCCGGTGCGCCGAAGGCCTGGCATGTATGTCGGCGGCACGGACTCGCGGGCGCTCCATCATCTGGCCGCCGAAGTCCTCGACAATGCGATGGACGAGGCAGTGGCGGGCCATGCCACCCGCATCGAGGTGGCGCTCGCCGCCGACGGGACGGTCACCATCGCCGACAATGGCCGCGGCATTCCGGTGGACCCGCACCCGCGCTATCCGGACCGCTCCGCGCTCGAGGTCATCCTCACCATGCTCCACTCGGGCGGGAAATTCTCGGGCAAGGCCTATCAGACAGCAGGCGGGCTCCACGGGGTGGGCATCTCCGTCGTCAATGCGCTCTCCGAGCAGCTGGTGGTGGAAGTCGCGCGCAATCGCATCCTCTATCGCCAGACCTATGCCAGGGGCGTGCCGCAGGGGCCACTGGAGGCGGTTGGGCCGGCCCCCAACCGGCGCGGCACCACGGTTGCCTTCCGCCCGGACCCGGAGATCTTCGGTGCCGACGCGCGCTTTTCCCCCGAGCGGCTGTGGCGCCTCGCCCGATCCAAGGCCTATCTGTTCGGCGGCGTCGAGATCCGCTGGCGCTGTGCACCCGAGCTTGTGTCCGACAGGGTGCCCGAGGCCCAGACCTTCCTGTTTCCCGGCGGCCTTGCCGATCATCTGGCCGAAGCGGTTGGCGGCGAGGCAACCGTCACCAGCGAGCCCTTCACCGGCCGCGTTGCCTTCGCCGACGGGCAGGGGCAGGTGGAATGGGCCGTCCACTGGACGGTTGCCGGCGAAGGGGCCGCAAGCTGGTACTGCAACACCATCCCCACGCCCGACGGCGGCACGCACGAGGCCGGTTTCCGCGCCGCCGTGTTGAAGGCGCTCAAGGGCTTTGCCGGCCTCCTCGGGCAGAAGAAGGCAGCCGACCTCACCGCGGATGACGCCCTCTCCGGCGCCGTTGTCATGCTCTCCCTCTTCATCCGCGAGCCGCAGTTCCAGTCGCAGACGAAGGATCGGCTGACCTCGCCGGATGCCGCCCGCCTTGTCGAGGCGGCGATCCGCGACATGCTCGACCACTGGCTCACGCAAGACCAGGAGCGCGGCCGCACGCTCCTTGCCCATGCGCTCGACCGGATGGAGGAGCGGCTTGCCCGCCGGCAGGCCCGCGATGTCGCACGCAAGACGGCCGTGGCGCGCCGTGCCCTGCGCCTGCCGGGCAAGCTCACCGACTGCGTCCGGCAGGAAGCGGCCGGCACCGAGCTCTTCATCGTCGAGGGCGATTCGGCCGGCGGCTCGGCGAAGCAGGCCCGCGACCGGCAGACCCAGGCGGTCCTCCCCATCCGCGGCAAGATCCTGAATGTCGCCTCGGCCGCAGCGGCGAGGGTCGCGCAGAACCAGGAAGTGGCCGATCTCGCCCTTGCACTCGGCTGCGGCACGCGCGACCGCTTCGATGCACGCGCGCTGCGCTACGAGCGCATCATCATCATGACGGATGCCGATGTCGATGGCGCGCATATCGCCACGCTCCTCATGACCTTCTTCTTCCGCGAGATGCCCGGCCTCGTGAAGGCGGGCCATCTCTACCTCGCACAGCCCCCCCTGTTCCGGCTGACGTCTGGCAGCGACAGCGTCTATGCGAAGGACGAGGCCGAGCGGGACCTGCTGCTCGCCACCCGCTTCAAGGGCCGCAAGGTCGAGATCGGCCGGTTC
>JBDNCK010000284.1:0-3278 GCA_046719675.1 Sphingomonadaceae bacterium
CGCGATTGCCGAAGTGCTTGCCGCCCATGCCGACAAGGTCGCGGAATATCGCGCGGGCAAGGACAAGCTGTTCGGCTTCTTTGTCGGGCAAGTGATGAAGGCAAGCAGCGGCAAGGCCAATCCGGCCGTGGTCAATGAGCTGCTGAAGCGCGCGCTGGCCTGAGGCGGGAGGGTTCGGCCACCTGGCCCGGCCTTGGCGCGAAGCAGCTGGGCCGGACCAGGCATTTCCCCTTGGGGCGGTTGGCCACTTGCAGTAGGGGAATGCCGCAGGGGAATCGCGCGGCAGCGCGGGGGCGGGGGTGTGCGTCGCATGGCGTCGTCGGACCATCTGCCGCCTGTCGCCGGAGCAGGAAGGGTCGGGATGAACGCGCCGGTCGGGGTGATGTCGCGCGCGCACCTGTCTGATGCGATCACCGTTTCGCGCATCCTGTGCATGACGAGCGTGGTGTGGGTGCACGCCTGGTTCGGCATGCCGCGCACGGTCATGTCGGGCGCGGATGCCGTCGCGCAGATGACGATGGTGACCCTTCTGGCCGATGTGCTCGGCCGCAGCTCGGTGCCGCTCCTCTCCATCGTCTCGGGCTATCTTGTCTCGGTGTCCTGGGCCAAGGCGAACTGGGCGTCCTTCATGGAATCGAAGGCGCGCACCCTGCTGGCCCCCATGCTGCTGTGGAACGGGCTCGGGCTGCTCATCATCCTGCCGCTGGTTCACCTGACCGGGCTGCAACGGTTCGGCGCGCTCGACACGCTTCCCGCCATCATGAACGAGTTCACCAACTGGCGCAGCGCGTCGCGCATCAACGTGCAGAATTACTTCCTGCGCGACCTGTTCGTGGCGATGATGCTGGCCCCCGTCCTGCTGCGCCTGTCGAACCGGGTGCTGGTTGCCGCAATGATCGGCACGGCCCTCCTCCAGGTCTTGTCGGTTGACACCTACCTGTTCCTGCGGATTTCGATTCTCAGCTTCTTCATCGGCGGGATCGTGATCCGCCGCCTGGCGCTGGAAACCCGGGTGCGGGGCTGGCCGGTGGCCGTCGCCGTCCTGATCGTCGTGGCAACGGCCATCTACAGGACGGCTGTCGCACTCGATCCGGGCGTTCCAGCTCTCTCCGGAGTCGCGCACCAGACGAGCGATCTCGCCTTGCGGATTGCGATGGCACTTGTCGTCTGGCCGGTCGCACTCAAGATCGCCGCCAGCCGCGCCATGCCTGGCTTCAACCGGCTTGAGCCCTTCGTGCTCATCCTCTTCTGCTCCCACACGCTGGTGCTGTCGCTGGTGGGTCCCTTCATCGGGCGTGTGACCGGGGGCTTCGGTGCGCCGCTGTTTCCGGTCTTCTTCCTGGTGCAACCGTTTCTGTGCATCGCCTTCTCGGTTGGCCTTGGCCTGCTGCTCCGCCGCGTGTGGCCGGTGATGGCGGACGTGCTGTCCGGCGGAAGGCTGGCGAAGCAGCGCAACGTCTTCCAGGATCTCACCAAGCCGGGCTCACCCTTGCCCGGCTGACACCCACTGCCGCCGCGGCACGCCCAGCGCCCAGAGAATGGTGGCAAGATCCCCGAACCGGACGGCGGCATCAGCAGCAGCTGCCGCGCGCGGCTTGGCGTGGAAGGCGATCCCCAGCCCGGCTTCCTCGAGCATGGGAATGTCGTTGGCGCCGTCGCCGATGGCAAGCGTCTGGGCAGCCGTCAGGCCCAGGCGCTCGCGCTCGGCCACCAGCGTTGCCCGCTTGACGGCGGCATCGACGATCGGCTGCTCCACGCGCCCGGCCAGCCGCCCATCGGCGATCACCAGCCGGTTGGCGACCTGGCGATCGAAGCCGGCTGCCCTTGCCACCGGCTGCGTGAACACCGTGAAGCCGCCGGAGATCAGCACGGTCGTGCCGCCGCGCGCGCGGAAGGTGCCCACCAGGGTGGCCGCCCCCGGATTGAGCCGCACCCGCTCGGCAAGCGTGCGGGCAATCGCGTTTTCCGGAAGCCCGGCCAGCACTGCCACCCGTCCGGCAAGGGCGGATGCGAAATCCAGCTCGCCGCGCATGGCCCTTTCGGTGATCGCGGCAACCTCTGCCTTGCGGCCGGCGAAATCGGCAAGCTCGTCGATGCATTCCTGGCCGATTATGGTCGAGTCCATGTCGGCAACGAGCAGATGCTTCGTGCGCGCCTCCCCATCCGGCTGCACGAAGACATCGTAGCTGCCGGCAGCTGCCTCCAGCGCCGAGCGGGCGGCCTGCGGGCTGACACCGGCAAAGGGAATGTCCACGGCATGGGGTGGGTCGAGCGGCCGCGTTTCCCCGACATCTGCGCCGATCGCGGCAAGCGCGGCCCTTGCGTCGGCAAGGACGGCAGCGGAAAGCCCGGCGTGGGAGGCAAGCGTGGCGACGAACATGCGGACGATCCGCGTCATCGCAGGGCCGACGGCCAGCGGCAAGAGCGCGCTGGCGCTGGCCGAGGCGCGCGCGAAGGGTGGCGTCGTCATCAATGCCGATGCAAGCCAGATGCATGCGGCGATCCGCATTGTTTCCGCCCAGCCGACCGCAGCCGAACAGGCGGACGTGCCGCACCGGCTGTTCGGGTTCCTCGGGCCCGAGGAGAGCTGTTCGGCTGCGCGCTGGGCATGCCTCGCGCGCGCGGAAGTGGAGGCCTGCTGGCAGCAGGGCGCGCTTCCCATCCTGGTGGGCGGGACGGGCCTTTATCTGCGCACGCTCATCGATGGCATTGCGCCCGTGCCCGACATCGCGCCCGAGATCCGCGCCGAAGTGAGGCGCCTGTCGCCCGAGGCCGTGCGCACGGCGCTGTTGCGCGAGGATCCCGCGATGGCAGCGCGCCTCCACCCCAATGATCCGCAGCGCAACGCCCGGGCGCTCGAAGTCATGCGCGCGACCGGGCGCTCGCTCTTCCAGTGGCAGCAGGCGCCGCGCGAGGGCGGCCTTGGCGCCTGCGCGCGGATCGACGCGCTGGTGCTGGAGCCGCCGCGCGCGCTGCTCCACCAGCGGATCGGCGCGCGGATTGCAGCCATGTGGGCAGAAGGCGCGCTCGAGGAAGTGCGGGCCGTGGCCAGCCTAGGGCTTGCCCCTTCGACTGCGATCCTGCGGGCCATCGGTGTCCCGCCGCTGCTGGCGCATCTCGAGGGGCGGCTGACGGCGGCAGATGCGCTGGCACGCTGGGCGCTCGACACCCGCCGCTATGCCAAGCGCCAGGCCACCTGGTTCCGCCACCAGGCGCCCGACTGGCCGCGGGCCAGTCACGCCTGAGCATCGGCGGTTGCGTCGCCCAGCCATGCATGC
>JBDNCK010000028.1:0-11690 GCA_046719675.1 Sphingomonadaceae bacterium
GGGCCAGGGGGTGATCCCGGCTTCGAGCAGGGCGTCGACCAGCCGGCTGTAGAAGGCGAGGCCCCTTTCGTTCACCGCGCCGCGGCCATCGGGGATGACACGCGGCCAGGAGATGGAGAAACGATAGGCGGCAAGGCCGAGGTCCTTCATCAGGGCCACGTCTTCGCGGAAGCGCTCATAATGTTCGCAGGCGCGATCGCCGGTTTCGTCGTTGCGGCAGTTTCCCGGCGTGCGGGAGAAGCTGTCCCAGATCGAAAGGCCCTTGCCGTCGGCTTCCGGGGCGCCCTCGATCTGGTAGGCCGAGGTGGCTGCCCCCCAGACGAAACCTTCCGGAAACGCGATCCTTCCCACCTTCAGCCCAGGCGCGCGAGTGCCGCGCGCAGCCGTGTCGCTTCGGCGGTGCGGGCGGCATGGTCTGAACGGGCCTTGTCCACGGCCTCTGGCTTGGCGCGTGCCAGAAATCCGGGGTTGGCGAGCCTGCCGGCAAGCGCCTGCGCTTCCCGTTCGGCGGCTTCGGCCGCCCGCGCAAGCCGCGCGCGCTCGGCCGCGAGGTCGATGACGTCACCCAGCGGCAGGCTGAAGGTCTCGCCCGCCACCACGATCTGGGCAATGCCCCCGGACGGCGCTTCCGTCTCAAGCGCGGAGACGCGCGCCAGCCGGTCGAGCGCTGCCCGATGCCGCTCGGCGCGGGCCAGCAGCCCTTCGGGCAGGTGCAGCGGCAGGCGCGCTGCCGGCGGCACGTTGAGTTCGGTCCGCGCTGAGCGGATGGCCGAGATGAGGTCAATGAGCCAGGCGACTTCATCGGCGCTATCGGAGGGGGCGGCTGCCAGCCCCGGCCAGGGTGCAAGGATGAGGTCGGTCGCGCGCGTGCCCAGCGCGTGCCAGAGTTCCTCCGTCACGAAGGGCATGAACGGGTGGAGGCACCTGAGGATCGCATCGAGCACGAAGCCTGCCGTGGCGCGGGTTTCCGCGGCGTCGGCGCTTCCCTCGGCCAGCAACGGCTTGGCAAGCTCGAGATACCAGTCGCAGAAGCGGCTCCAGGTGAAGTGATAGAGCGCATCCGCCGCCTGGTCGAAGCGCAACGCCTCGAGCGCAGCCGTGGTCGTGGCAATCATCCCGGCCGCCTCGCCCAGGATCCAGCGGTTGACGGGATGTGACGGCGAAGGGGCCGGCCCGCCGCAGATGGCACCCTGGCCCTGCGCGAAGCGGGCTGCGTTCCACAGCTTGGTCGCGAAGTTGCGATAGCCCTCCACCCGCTTCTCGTCGAGCTTGACGTCGCGGCCCTGGCTTTCGAGGGCGGCGAGCGTGAAGCGCACCGCATCGGCACCATAGCGGTCGACAAGGGTCAGGGGATCGACGGCGTTGCCGAGCGACTTCGACATCTTCCGCCCAGCCGCGTCGCGCACCAGGCCATGGCAATAGACGGTGCGGAACGGCACTTCGCCGGTGAAGTGAAGCCCCTGCATCATCATGCGGGCGACCCAGAAGAAGATGATGTCGAACGCGGTTACCAGCACGTCGCCGGGATAGTGGCGGGCAAGGTCGGGGGTCGGCTCCGGCCAGCCGAGCGTCACGAAGGGCCAGAGCGCCGAGGAGAACCAGGTGTCGAGGACATCCGGGTCCTGTTGCAGGGGCACGTCCGGCCCGGCCTTCTGGCGGGCTTCGGCTTCGCTGCGTGCCACGATCACCGTGCCGTCGGGCCGATACCAGGCCGGGATCCGGTGGCCCCACCACAGCTGGCGCGACACGCACCAGGGCTGGATGCCGTCCAGCCAGTTGAAATAGGTCTTCTCCCAGCTGGCCGGCACGAAGCGAGTCTGGCCTTCCTCCACCGCCCGGCGTGCAGCAACCGCCAGTTTCGCTGCATCCACATACCATTGGTCGGTGAGGTAGGGCTCGATCACGGCCCCTGAGCGATCGCCGTGGGGGATCTGCACCAGCTTCTCTTCCACCCGCTCGAGCAGGCCGCGCGATTCCAGCGCAGCCACGACCTGTTCGCGCGCTGCGAACCGGTCGAGGCCGCGGAAGGCCTCGGGCACCTCGTCGTTGAGCGTGCCGTCCGGGTTCAGGATGTTGATCCACCCGATCGCGCGATTGCGCTCGAAGACGGCCCAGTCGTTGAAGTCATGGGCCGGCGTGATCTTGACGACCCCCGTGCCAAGCTCCGGGTCCGCCCATGAGTCGGCAATCACGGGGATCTGCCGGCCAGTGAGCGGATGCGCGACCATCCGCCCGACAAGATGGGCGTAGCGGGAGTCTTCGGGATGAACGGCAACGGCGGTGTCGCCCAGCATCGTCTCGGGCCGGGTGGTGGCAACCACGAGATGGCCGGTGCCGTCGGCAAGCGGATAGCGGAAATGCCAGAAATGGCCCTGCACTTCACGGTTCTCGACTTCGAGATCGGAGATGGCCGTCTGGAACTTCGGATCCCAGTTCACCAGCCGCTTGTCGCGGTAGAGAAGGCCTTGCTCGTGAAGGCGGACGAACACGTCCGTGACAGCCTTCGAGAAGGCGTCGTCCATGGTGAACCGCTCGTTCGCCCAGTCGCAGCTGGCCCCAAGCCGGCGCATCTGGCGCGTGATGGCGCCGCCGGACTGCGCCTTCCAGTCCCACACCGTGGCAAGGAACGCCTCGCGCCCCATCGCCTGGCGGGTCAGGCCCTGGCTGGCGATCGTCCGTTCGACGACCATCTGGGTGGCGATGCCGGCGTGGTCGGTGCCCACGATCCAGCGCGCGTCGAACCCCTGCATCCGTTTCCAGCGGATCAGCACATCCTGCAGGGTCTGGTTGAGCGCATGGCCGATATGCAGCGTGCCGGTCACGTTGGGCGGCGGCAGCACGATGGTGAAAGGGGGGGCGTCCGGGCGAGGCGGGCGGAATGCGCCGCTTGCTTCCCAGTGGGCATACCAGCGCGTCTCGATCCCGCCGGGCTCGAACGTCTTGTCGAGCATGGCTCAGCCCTTGCCGGTCAGCCGGCGGATTTCCTCGGCGGCCAGCTGCTGCACGATTTCCGGCAGATGCTGTGCCAGCCACGCCTCGACCTGCGGCCGGATGAGGTCGGCGAGGAACTCCTCGACCGTCTTGCCAGAGGGTGGGAGATTGCGGCGCAGGGCCGGCCGGACGGGTTCCGGCGGGGCCGGCTTGCCATCTGCGGGCGCGCCTTCGGCGGGTGCGTCCTCGGCGGGTGCGTCCGCATCGGCCGCCGATGCCCCGGCTGGTGCGGTCGTGTCGCCGGAAACCGTCTGGCGGATGGAAGCGAGAATGGCCGCGAGATTCGGGTCAAGCGAAGGGGGCTTCGCGTTCATGGTCCCATCCTGAGGCGCGGCTGCGGCGGGCGTTCCTCGGGCTCCGGTGCGCCCGGCGGCCGGTTGCGCGCGCGATCCTGAACCGGCCGCGGATCCTGCCCGAATTCCTGCCAGCGCCTTGCCACGCGCCGGAAGTTGACCGCGGGATCATAAAGGCGATCCGTGACGCCCAGGATGGCGACTTCCGCCCGGCCCAGCACCTGCAGCAGCCGGTAGGCCGCGACATAGCGGTCCCGCTCGGCGCGCACCAGCGCGACGCGGGTGTTGAGCAGATCCTGTTCGGCGCGCAGCACTTCGATCACGTCCCGGGCTCCGACCAGATTTTCCTGCCGGACGCCTTCGGATGCAAGGGCGCTCGCATCGATGGCAATGCGCAGCGAGCGGATGACCGATTCTGCTGCCCGCAGCGCGATCATCGCGTTCACCGTGCTCTCGACGACGAGGCGGGAGACGACTTCGATATTCTCGATCGCCTCGCTTTGCGCCGCCTGGGCCTGCCGGGTGCGCGCCGAAATGGCGCCACCGGTGAGCAGCGGCATGGTCGCGCGCACATCGATCCGGTTCACCTTGCCGTCCGGGCGGAAGGCGGCAAAGGGCCCGCCGTCGGCTGCCTGGTAGAACATGCCGGCCGTCACCCCGATCGTCGGGAACCGCTCGTTGCGGACGACCCGGACCGTCTCGCCTGCTGCCGTTTCCGAAAAGCGCGCCGCCATGAGGTCCGGATTGCTCGCCAGGGCAACGTCCCGGGCCTCCATGTCGTTGCCCGGAAGCGGGGGCAGGTCCGGCAGCGGATCGAGCTGCCCCGGAGGCCGCCCGACGATCCGGATGAAGGCCTGCTCGGCCGTCAGCGCCTGCCCTTCGGCGATCACCAGCCGGGCCCGCGCATCCTCGAGCTGGGCTTCCGATTGCGCGACATCGGTGCGGGTGACATCGCCAACCTCGAAGCGGTCCGACGACGCGCGCAGCTCGTTCTCGAGAAGGCGGACCTGGTTGCGGTTCAGCTCCACTTCCGCGCGCGTCGCCAGCACGTCGGCATAGGCTGCGACCGTGTCGCCGATGATGCGGTTCTCGAGCGCACGCAGCTGCTCGCGTGCGGCCCCCACCCTTGCCTCCGCGGCGCTGATGTTCCGCCGGATGCGACCGCCCGCGAACACCGGCTGCTCCAGCTGGACTCCGAAGTTCGCGATGCGACCGAAGTCGGAGAACTCGAAAAAGTCCTGGTTGAAGGTGATGACGCCGTTGAGGCTGGGGCGCATCTCGGAGCGCGCGATCGACACGCTCTCATCCACCTGCCGGGCAGCTGCCCGCGCCGCTGCCAGTTCCGGGTTGGTCGCATAGGCAGCTTCGATGGCCTCGAACAGGCCTTCGGCCGAAGCCGGGGCAACGAGGGCGGACATGGCCGCGGAGGCGAGCACGAGTGGCAGGAGTCGCATGCTGTTGTCTTTCAGAACTGGAAACGGCGAGGTTTCCGGAAAGCCGGAAGAAGCGGCGCCGGGGCTTCGGCGACAAAGTCGCAGGAGAAGGTCCCGGCGGTGGGCAGGCAGACCGCCGCCCGATGCACGCCATCCGCCCCGGCCAGCACCAGCACGGCGCGCCCGCCATCCCGCAGCTGGCCTGCAAGCGATGCCGGCAGCGCTTCCACAGCCCCATCGAGCAGGATGAGGTCAAACGGCCCGGCATCGGGCGCGCCTGTCTCCAGAGGACTTTCAACCACCGTCACATCGGGCCAGTCAGCCAGTCGTTCCCGCGCGGCGGCAACCAGCCGTGGGTCACATTCGACCATCGTGACCGCCGCGCCCATGTCGGCAAGCAGGGCTGCGGAATAGCCGGTGAGCCCGCCGATCACGAGAACGCGCTCTCCGGGGATCACGTCGGCAGCCTGGAGCAGCCGCGCGAGGGTGAGCGCGGCCATCATGGCCCGGCCCTCGCCAACCGGATGCTCGCAATCCACATAGGCCAGTCCGCGCCGTCCTGCGTCGAGGAAATCCTCGCGCGGAACATGCGCAAACGCGGCCAGCAGCTGCGGGTCTCCAATGCCACAGGGCTTCAGCTGGCTGTCGATCATGGCGTCGCGCGCGCGGGCGTGGATATTGGCAAACTGGGCGGAGGCCACCTTCGGGTCCTTCTTTCGAGCCGCGCTTGAATCCGCGGCCGCGCCCCTGTAGCCCCCCCGTTTGCGGGTGCCAAGCGGCCTGTTGGAGCCCGACCTTGAGCCAGGGGAGCATGGATGGCAGGCGAAGACGATGTCGAATGGTGGGAGCATGAGGATGCTTCCGCGATGGCACAGGAGCTGGCCGGCGACCTCGCCTTCCTGACCGCGCAGGCGATCGAGGGGCATGGCACGGCAAGCCTCGCGCTGCCCTCAGACCTCAGGGTCGAGCCTGTCCTCGAAGCGCTTGCCGGAGAATCGCTCGACTGGTCGAAGGTCACCATCGTGCCCACGGACACTGCGGAAGACGAGGAGACTTCCTTTCGCGAGCTGTTCGGGTCGCGCGGGGCCACCATCCTCGCGCTCGATCCGGACCTGCAGCTGCCGTTGCCCCTCGACATCGTCTGGCTCTCGATCGACGATGCCGGCACGGTTGCCGGGATTGCCATTGGCCCGGACATGACGACCGCGCTGATGACCCCGCGCAGCATCGTCGAAGTCCGCAACGACCATGGCGAGCCGCCGCGCATGAGCCTCACCAAGGCAGCGCTGCTGACGGGACGGGCCATCGTGATGACGGCATTCGGCGAGCGCGAAAAGGCGGTGCTTCAGCGCGCGATTGTCGATGGCTCTGGCTCGCGCGTGCCCGTCGGTCGGCTGCTCGCGGAGGCCGAGCAGGCCATCGACATCCACTGGTGCCCCTGACAACCCGCCCCCCTGACAACCCGCCCAAGCCGCCCAACCCGCCTGCCCCTTGAACTACTCCCGCACCCAGGAGGCGGCTGGAGGCCCGAGCCGGAATCGAACCGGCGTATACGGATTTGCAGTCCGCTGCGTCACCACTCCGCCATCGGGCCGTCTGCGCGTGGGACAAGCGCCCTAGCCGCGGGCAGGCCTAGGGGCAAGGGGTGGGGCAAGGCGTCAGGACAGGGGTCTAGGGATGCGCCTTCAGGTGGGCGGCAATCTCGTCGAAGAACCGCTCCAGCTGGTGCAGCACATTGGCCTTGAACGCATAGTTCACGTCAGCCGAGTTGGAATCGATGATGGTCGATTCATCCACCTTCTCCGAATAGGCGTTGGCGAGCCCCTGGATATAGGCAGGCGTCAGCTCGATGTGGCCGCGTTCGGCCAGCAGCCGCAGCTGCACGACCATCATTTGCCGGACGAGCATCTCGAGGGTCGTGATGCGGGCGACGACGACGACTGGGTCAAGCTCGATCTGTTCGTCGGACATCGCAATTCCTACCAGTAGCGAAGGGTCAGTATCTGCATCGCGACGATCGCGAGGATGAACACCCACAGGAGCCCGATCACGACGGCCCCGGCCCGGCTGACCGGGCGGTCGGCCGCTGCATCGGCTGCCGCCCGGAACTCGTCGGCAAGCGGCCGCGGAATGAGCCGCAGCGCGATGGCAAGCCCGATCGGCACGAGGATGAGATCATCCAGAAGGCCGAGCACGGGCACGAAGTCGGGAATGAGATCAATGGGCGAGAAGGCATAGGCGGCAACCAGCCCGCCGACCAGCTTGGCGGCAAGCGGCGTGCGCGTGTCGCGCGCGGCAAACCACAGGAGATGCGCGTCGCGCTTCAGGCGATGCGAGGTGCGCGCAATCCAGCCGCCTTCGCTCATGCTGGAAGCGTCTAGCGAGGCTTGCGGCCAGCCGCTAGGCCCGGCTGGCGATGCGCGAACTGTCGGCCTCGATCGAGCGGTGGGAGACCCGCGCGCCCTTCGTGATTGCCCGCGGCGCCAGGTATCATGTGGATGTCGTGCATGTGAGGGTTCATGCCGCGGGACGGGAAGGCCAGGGGGAGGGAACGCCCATCTATTATCTGGGAGACGATGCCGATTCGGCGCTGGCTGCTCTTGATTGCGTTGCAGCAGCCGTCGGTGCCGGTGCCACGCGCCAGGAGCTTCTCGATCTTCTCCCGGCCGGGGCGGCCCGCAATGCACTCGATGCTGCCCTGTGGGACCTCGAGGCCAAGCAGGCAGGCTGCCGTGTTTGGGACCTGATCGGCCTGCCCGCACCGCGGCCGCTGCTGACGGCCTTCACGATCAGCCTTGGCAGCCCGGACGAGATGGCGCAGGCCGCGCACGCGGCCGCCGGGCGGGAACTGCTGAAGCTGAAGCTGGGCGGGGAAGGGGACCTGGAGCGCGTGGCCGCCGTGCGCCGGGCAGCGCCCGACGCCCGCCTCATTGCCGATGCCAACCAGTCATGGGAGGGGCTTGATATCGAAGAGCTTTGCCATGCGCTGCACTGGCACGGCGTGGAGCTCATCGAGCAGCCGCTGCCGGCCGGGCGCGACCAGGAGCTGCGCCATGTGCAAAGCCCGGTGCCGCTGGCAGCAGACGAAAGCTGCCAGGATCGTGCGAGCCTCGATGCCGTAGTCGGCTG
The DNA here is from genome assembly GCA_046719675.1 of Sphingomonadaceae bacterium. Lineage (GTDB taxonomy): Bacteria > Pseudomonadota > Alphaproteobacteria > Sphingomonadales > Sphingomonadaceae > Thermaurantiacus. The sequence goes on from JBDNCK010000028.1 coordinate 7,847, forward strand.
CTACCGGTTCGTGAACATCAAGCTCGACAAGGCAGGCGGGCTTACCGAAGCGCTGGCGCTTGCGTCTGCGGCCCGCCGGCGCGGGCTGGGCGTGATGGCGGGGTGCATGCTCTCGACTTCGCTTGCCATTGCAGCTGCCTTCCCGCTGGCGATGCAGGCGGAGTTTGCCGATCTCGACGGGCCCCTGCTGCTGGCGCGGGACCGGCCCCACCCCCTTGAATTTTCCGGCTCCGACGTTCACCCGCCCGACGCTGCCCTGTGGGGCTGAACAACAAGAAGGAGCGAGCCCTTGACTGCGATCGTAGACCTTGTCGCGCGCGAAATCCTGGACAGCCGGGGCAACCCTACGGTGGAAGTGGACTGCGTGCTGGAGGATGGCTCGCTCGGCCGCGCGGCGGTGCCATCGGGCGCCTCGACGGGCGCGCATGAGGCCGTTGAATTGCGCGATGGCGAGGCGCGCTATCTCGGCAAGGGGGTCCGCAAGGCGGTGGAGGCCGTCCATGGCGAGATTTCCGACGCGCTGGTGGGGATGGAGGCGGAAGAGCAGGAGGCAATCGACGCGACCCTGCTGGCGCTCGACGGCACGCCCAACAAGGCCCGGCTGGGTGCCAACGCCATCCTCGGCGTCAGCCTCGCCGTGGCGAAGGCGGCCGCCCAGGCGCGCGGGCTGCCGCTTTATCGCTATGTCGGCGGCACGCGCGCGCATGTCCTGCCGGTGCCGATGATGAACATCGTGAACGGCGGCGCGCATGCGAACAATGGGCTGGATTTCCAGGAATTCATGGTGATGCCGCAGGGCGCCGGGACCTTTGCCGAGGCCCTGCGCTGGGGGGCGGAGATCTTCCACCAGCTGAAGGCGCTTCTGCACGCCCGGGGCATGTCGACGGCCGTGGGCGACGAGGGCGGCTTTGCGCCTGCCATCGGCACCAGCCGGGAAGCGCTGGACCTGGTGATGGAAGCCATCGGCAAGGCCGGCTTTGCAGCCGGCACGGAGGTGGCGATTGCGCTCGACTGCGCGGCAACCGAATTTCATCGCGGTGGCGCCTATGCCTGCGATGGCGAGCAGCGGACGGCAGCCGAGATGGTCGCCCATCTCGAGGGGCTGGTGGCCGATTATCCGATCGTCTCCATCGAGGATGGCATGGCCGAGGAGGACTGGGAGGGCTGGCGCCTGCTGACGAAGCGGCTGGGCGACCGGATCCAGCTGGTTGGGGATGATCTCTTCGTCACCAGTTCTGCGCGGCTGCGCCGGGGCGTGGAAGAGGGCGCCGCCAATGCGCTTCTCGTCAAGGTGAACCAGATCGGGACCCTTTCCGAGACGCTGGACGCCGTGGAGACGGCGCATCGCGCCGGCTATCGGGCCGTCATGTCCCATCGCTCGGGCGAGACCGAGGATGCAACCATCGCCGATCTGGCGGTGGCAACCGGCTGCGGCCAGATCAAGACCGGCTCGCTGTCCCGCTCGGACCGGCTGGCGAAATACAACCAGCTGCTGCGCATCGAGGCCGAACTGGGAGAGGCCGCCCGCTATGCCGGGCGCGCAGCACTGGCGCGGTAACGCCTGAGGGACTGGGGGCGCCAAGCACCTCAACGCGCTCCCCAGCCCGGAGGGTTGCCGTTTCTCAGGCCGGGAGGGTGCTGCGGCGGCGGCTTCGGGCAGCAAGACCCACAAGGCCGAAGCCTGCAATCATCATCGCCCAGGTGCCGGGCTCGGGAATGACCGGTGCCGTGCCGGGACGGATCTGGAACGCCAGCTGCCCTTCCCGCCACTCGCCGTCCGGCGCGCCCGGCAGGTCGGACACGAGCTCGTGGAATTCCAGCCGCAGCAGGCCATCCGCGCCGACCTGGAAATTGAGGCCAAGGCTGATCAGGTCCTGGATCCCGTTGCTGCTGTAGGTCTTGGCGCCGGTCACGAGGTCGTTGGACGGAGAGAAGACGAAGCCGTTGCTGCCGCTGCTGTCGGAGGCTGTCATCATCATGTCGAACAGGACGCTGCCGGGGTTGGCCACAAGCAGCACGTTCCAGCCGAAGCCGATGACTTCGGTGAACGGCCCGATGTCCAGCAGGCGCACCTCGTTGAGCGGCGAGCCGAGTGTATCGATGCTCAGAATCCCTGCGACATCGAAAAGGATGACCTCGGCACTGGCTGTTGTAGCCAATGGTGCCATTGCCAGCACGGCAGTCGCAAGACCATCTCGGAAAGAACGCAACATGGAATCCCCCCCTCCTGACAGAAATAAACAAGCCTTCGACACAAAATGTCTGCGCGCCAACGGCTCGAAACCTGCCACGAAGAGCCGGCGCGCCATAGGGTAACATCCTGCAGTCAGCGGTGCAACTGTTTCAGCTCTGCCCAGCCCGGCGCGGATCTGACGGAGACTGCTTCTGGGGGCTGGATGCTGCAACTTCTGCTCCCGATGGAGGCAACGGCACGAACGAAGGGGCCGCCGGTTTCCCGGCGGCCCCCGATACTGCCCGGACTATTCGGGACTTCAGGCGGTTGCGGCAGTCCGGCGGCGGCGCAGCGCGTTTCCGACCAGACCGAAGCCAGCAATCATCATCGCCCAGGTGCCGGGCTCGGGGATGACGCCGCTGCCATTGCCCGTGTGCTGGATGGCGATCGTGCCTTCCACCCAGATGCCGTCCCAGTCATTGGGATAATCGACGAAGCTCTCGAAGAACTCGAGGCGGAGCAGGCCGTCGGCATCCACGGAGAAATCGAGGCCGAGACCCACGAGATCGAGGATGCCGCCGCTCGAATAGAATCGAAAGCCAGGGGAATTGTCGCCTGCGCCAGGCGTCAGGAAGAGCTGGTAGAAGCTGGAGGACGAGCCAAGGGCCACGACCATTTCGGAGAGCCAGCTCGGCGGGTCCGCATACAGCAGGACGTCCCAGCCGAGGCCGGTCACTGTTGCATTGGCCCCGATGTTCACAAAGCGCACTTCATTGATCGGTGCGCCGAGCCCGTCGTTGCTGTCGATCAGATCGACTTCGAAGATCGTCACGACGGCGGCCGCCGGCGTGGCAACGAGCGGCGAGAGTGCAAATGCCGCGGTGATGGCGGCGGTTGCGACGAGATTCTTCATGTAGAGGTTCCCCCTGATGTTAGACGGCCCATGGGGCCCCCCTGACGAAACGTCAGCTGATGCCCCCCTTGCGGCGGAAAACGTCCGCCAACCTGACTTTTCCAGTAAGCTTAATGAAATTGCAAGTGAAAACTGCCTTTCCAGGCGGCAGCGACGCTCCCGGCTCAAGGGATGCCCTTCCTGCTCGCCTGCTCCTTGCGGGCTCGCGTGCGGAACGCCCTTGACGCGATCACAGGTCCGTGGTTGGCGAAGGCATGGCAGTCGCTACCGCGGGGTTCCTGGTACGGCGCGCGGTCATTCCTGCGCTCTGTCTCCTCGTGGGCGGCTACTTCCTGATGCACGCGCTTGCCGGCCCGACGTCGCTCCCCGCCCTTGAGGGCATCCGCAGCGAGCGGGCGAAACTGCTCGAGAAGCGGGCGCAGCTGGAGGCCGAGCGGGCCGAACTGGAGCGGCACATCGCCCTTCTGGATCCCCGGGGTGCCGATCCCGATCTCGCGGACGAGCTGGTGCGCCGCTATCTCGGCGTCATCCGGCCGGACGAAATCATGGTACCCCTGCCGAAAACCGATGGCTCCGATGGTTGAATAAGCCGCCCGCCGTTCTAGAAGCGGGGTCTGTTCAGCAAGGAGCGCAAACGTGGCGGAAAAGACCGCAAGGGCAGCTGCCGGCATCAGGCCCGCGCGCGCGGCGACACCTGCCGAGCCTGGCCGCTTCGATGCGCTGCCCGAGCCGCAGCGCCATCAGCCGGACCGGGCGGA
>JBDNCK010000285.1:0-3254 GCA_046719675.1 Sphingomonadaceae bacterium
GCCGATGGCCCCGGCGACGCCTGTCGCGTGCCGAGAAGCCGTGCCACCAGGAACCCGACGAGAGCGCCGGCAAGAAGGCCGATGGCCAGCCAGAGCCAGTCAGGGCCGCCACCCGCGGGCGAAGCAGCAGGAAAGGGCGGGGCCACCCCGATGGTCTCCCGGTCGGGACCGGCTGGTTCGCCCGGCGCGGTCTTGCGCATGTCTGCCAGATCCTGTGCCTCCAGCTCTGCCGCCCCCGGTTCGCGATCGAGGGCCGGCGGCGGTCCGCGGCTGTCGGACGCCGCGCGCGAAAGCTCCCGGGGCGGTTCCGCATCGAAGCTCACGGCGCTGCCCCCACCTCCGCCACCTGCGGCCTGTCCTCATTGGCGGGCGGCAGCGCGACGGCAGCCAGCAGTTCGCGCAGCAGACGGGCAAAGCGGGGAACGCCGAGCGCAGCGGCCTGGTTCTCTGACGGAGCGTTCTGGTCGGCCACCTGCGAAATGAGGCGCCACTGCCTTTCGGAGAGCGTGACCTTGAGACCCGCATGCCGCTCCAGCGCGACGAGGAAGCTCGCAAAATCCGGATCCATGGCCGGGGGGCCAAATCGGCCCTCTTCGCCGGGATCGAAGCGGACACCCATTGGCGCAGGCATGCCACCGGCGCCGAAGGCGGCAGCCTGTTCGAACTGCGCATGATTGCCCCGCATCATGCCGGCGACGACTTCGATCTTCGGATGTGGCGACAGGAAGATCCGCGGCCGCTCTGGGTGTTCGATGCCAGCCGCGGCCCCCACGAGCTTCAGGAGCGCACCCACCTGCCCCCTGTCGGGATTGAGGCGATGCAGCCGCGCAAAGAGGCCGGATCCGCGGCCGCAGAGGGCCACTGCGATCTTCCTCGGGGCATGCCCGTCGAGCTGGTTTTCCTCGACCAGCGCCCGCACGAGGCCGCCGACATGCCAGGCGATGCCGCCAAGGAAGATGGCACAGGTCTGGACCAGCCGGCGGACATCCTCCGTGCCGCTCACGGTCACCCACGCCGCGTCGAACGCCTTCTCCAGCCGGGAGCCGCTGAACAGAAGCTCCGCCACGAATTGCCGGGGCCGGCCGCCATAGCGGTCGGCCGGCATTTCCATGACCGTCTGCCATACCGGCAGGCCGAGGGTGCCGAGCAGCTGCGGATTTTGGCCGATATGCTTGGTGAAGAAATCCCCGCCTGCCACCCGCAACGAGCCAGACCATTTCAGCCTCGGCTGTGGACTGTTGTCCCAGATGGCGATGTCGGTGGTGCCGCCGCCGATGTCGAGAATGACATTGACGTCCCCGCGGGCGAAACCCTGCCCGATCTGGGGGCTGAGGATGTAGGAGGCAGCAGCGATGCTTTCGCTGTGGCGCGGGGAGATGTTATCGAGGGCGATGCCCGGGAACGCCGTCTGCATGGCGGTGAGAAGACCCTGTATGAAGGTCCCGTCGGCTTCGACATCGTTCATGAGCGCCTCCGGGCGGGAGAACAGCCATTCGGACTGCCACGGATCATGGCCGCGCGCGGCCGCCTCGGCCCCCAGCATCAGCGCCAGCTGGCGCAGATAGTGGAGCGCGGCGCGCCGCTCCGAGGGCTTCGTCGTCCATTTCAGGTTGAAGGTCGTGCGCGAAAGGGCCGACGTCCATTCCGCCAGCAGCGCCTCTGCCTGGTTCGTGCCGGCAAGATCGGGCTGGAAATAGACGATGTTGGAGAACAGGAGCTCCTCGATGGCCTGCGGGTTGCCATGCTTGATCGCCCGGCTGCCGGCCTCGTCCATGTTGCGGGCAATCACGACCGACGGGGTGGGCAGGGCCCTCTCGGTCGGCGGGAAGAACTCGATATAGTCCCGATTGCCAACCTCCGCCGCTTCCTGCTGCATCCGGGGCGATCCTGCGGCGATCGGGTCAAGAACGCGCGGCGCAAGAACCGCAGGGGTGGCGTCGTCTGCCACGCCGAGGCAGGCGACCGTGTTGGTGGTACCGAAGTCGACCGCGATCTTCGCCGCTCCGTCCGGCTCTCGCGGCAACTTCTTGTAGCCGACGACGACAAGGCCGGCGGGCACCGCCTGCCGCTCGTCTTCCGGGATGATCTGGCCGTTTGCACCCTTGATGTCCGGGATGATCGTGAAGAAGACGGCCTCGAACGGATCCGAGGCGCGCTGGATCTCGCTTGCACCCTTGTCCTTTTCGGAAGCGCGGAACCGCCGGACCGCGCGGTCCAGCGTGATGCGCCCGGCCAGATCGGGCCAGGGATCGCGCTTTGCCAGGAAAGGCTTGCCGGAGACCCAGGTTGCAAGCGCTGCGCTGCCATCCGCCCCGGCCGCCTGCTTCAGACTGGCGGCAAGCGCGGGGCCGGAGGTGGCAAGCCGGCCGCGCAGGCGCCTTGGGGAATAGAGCGGATACTTGATCCGCGCGAAATAATGCTTCCACTTGCTCCATTCGAAGTTGGGCCAGAGCGCAACATCGCCCAGGGCCCACATAACCTTCGACAGCAGGCGCCCTTCGCCCTCCAGGGGGTTCTCCCGATAGCGACGGCGCACCACATGGTGGATCTCCCCATCGCCGGCCAGAGGCACGCGGAAGGTGACATGATCGTCCTGATCCCGGCTGGTGCGCACCTTGAGCGACTCCCGGCCGGCAACGAGCAGAGCGAGCGGGGACAGGGGAAGCAGGCAATTCGAGAAATCGTCGCGGTCTTGCCCGACGTGCGCCTGGATCCGGCCCTGGAAGTCCGTGTCGTCCAGCTTCACGAGCACGGGGGCAAAGAAATCGGCCGGCTCCACCATGAGGTAACCCTCTTTCGCCATCTTCTGGCGCAGGGCGCTGCGACCGGCAGGCGGCTGATCGAGCGCCTGCCGGAGCGTGGTCCGGCCCCAGAAGATGATGCGGCTTGCCGGCAGGTTGCGGCTGCGCGCAATCCCCTCGTCAAGCAGGACAAGGCCCTTGAAGGGCAGGTCTGGCGCAAGGACCTCGCGCAACCCGATGAGACAGTCCGAAGTTCCAGGCGGCGGCGGGGCGACCGTCACTTCCCGGCGAAGCAGGCGATAAAGGGGAGGCAGGTCTCCGGCCGGGGGCCCCACCGTCAGCTCGGCGGCATGGGTGCGGACGCCGGGCTGCAGCCTCTCGTCGAGACAGTCGTTGGCGAACGCCTGGATCTGCCGGCGCAGATTGGCAAGAACGGCATTGCCCGGCTGGCCGCGGCAAAGGTCCTCGATGTCCTGGTCGAGCCGGGAAAGCCAGGCGTGGAGGATCCGCATC
>JBDNCK010000286.1:0-3243 GCA_046719675.1 Sphingomonadaceae bacterium
TTTCCAGGATGTCGGTGCGCATCTCGCCCTTGAGCGCATAGGCGACCACCAGCGGTGGCGAGGCGAGATAGTTGGCCTTGACGTCGGGCGAGATGCGGCCCTCGAAGTTGCGGTTGCCCGACAGTACGGAGACGGCGACGAGATCATTCTCCTGGATCGTCGCCGACACGGGTGCCGGCAGTGGCCCGGAATTGCCGATACAGGTGGTGCAGCCATAGCCCACGAGGTTGAAGCCGAGGGCGTCCATGTCCTCGCTGAGGCCGACCTTGTCGAAATAGTCGGTCACCACCTGCGAACCCGGCGCGAAGCTGGTCTTGACCCAGGGCTTGGGTTTCAGCCCCAGTTCGCGCGCCTTGCGGGCCACCAGCCCGGCTGCCACCAGAACATTCGGGTTCGAGGTGTTGGTGCATGACGTGATGGCCGCAATCACCACGTCGCCATGGCCGAGATCATGGTTGGTGCCGGGGACGGGGAGGCGCTTCGTCTCCTCGCCGGCCTTGCCGTAGCTTCCGGCAAGCTCCTTCATGAAGCTGGACGCCGCCTGCGAGAGCGGCACGCGATCCTGCGGGCGACGCGGTCCGGCAAGCGACGGCTCGACCGTGCCGAGGTCGAGTTCCAGGCAATCGGTGAAGGCGGGATCCTCGGTCGTCGCGTCGCGCCAGAGCCCCTGTGCCTTCGCATAGGCCTCGACAAGCGCCACCCGGTGCGCATCCCGCCCGGTGAAGCGCAGATAGGCAAGGGTCGTGTCGTCGACGGGGAAGAAGCCGCAGGTGGCCCCATATTCGGGCGCCATGTTGGCGATCGTCGCCCGGTCGGCGAGCGTCAGCGCATCGAGGCCGGGGCCGCAGAATTCCACGAACTTGCCAACGACGCCGCGCTTGCGCAGCATCTGCGTGACGGTGAGCACGAGGTCGGTTGCAGTCACCCCCTCGCCCAGCGTTCCCGTCAGCCGGAAGCCCACCACTTCGGGGATCAGCATGGAAACGGGCTGGCCCAGCATCGCGGCCTCCGCCTCGATCCCGCCCACGCCCCAGCCGAGGACACCAAGGCCGTTGACCATCGTCGTGTGGCTGTCGGTGCCGACCAGCGTGTCGGGATAGACGACCGGCTGTCCGTCGGGCCCGTCGGAAACCCAGGCGACCTGCGCCAGATATTCGAGATTGACCTGGTGGCAGATGCCGGTGCCGGGCGGCACGACGCGGAACCCCTTCAACGCCGACTGGCCCCAGCGCAGGAACTCGTAGCGTTCGATGTTGCGCTCATATTCGAGCGCGACATTGCGCGCGAAGGCCTGCGGGTTGCCGAATTCGTCGACCATCACGCTGTGGTCGATCACGAGATCGACGGGGACAAGCGGATTGATCTTCTGCGGATCGCCGCCCAGGCGGGCGATGGCGTCGCGCATGGCGGCCAGATCGACGACCGCCGGCACGCCGGTGAAATCCTGCATGAGGACGCGCGCCGGGCGATACTGGATCTCGCGGTCGGACGTGCGCGTCGTCGCCCAGCCCGCGACCGCCTTCACATCCTCGACCGTCACGGTGACCCCGTCCTCGAATCGGAGCAGATTCTCGAGCAGCACCTTCATCGCGAAGGGAAGCCGGCTGACATCGCCAATCGCTGCGGCCGCCCTGGCGATGCTGAAGAAGGCGTAGTGCCGCCCCTCCACTTCCAGCAGGTCCCGGCAGTTCAGGCTGTCGTGGCCAGTGGCGGTCATGGATGCATCCTTTCGCAGTTGCGGCAACCGAAGAGTCCCGCAGGTTCCTAGAAGCGCGCGCAACCCCCGACAAGAAGGCTAAACCGCGTGGCTGCCGGCCGTTCATGGTGAGGGGCGAAGCAAGGAGCGTCGCGCGTGGATCAGGCTGTTCGATTCGCGAAAACGGAAGCCTTCGAGGAAGCGGACGCGACCGGTCTTGGTCATCCGGAGCTTGCCTGGTTCGACGCCACCCGGCCGATCTTCGTGGAAACCGGCCTCTCCCCCGAGCCGCAGGCCTACGAGCTGTTCTGGATGCATGTGAAGGGGGCGGACCCGGCGCTTTCGCGCGACATCGAGCGCGCGATCGAGGAAGGGCGCTTCACGCGCGACACGATCAAGGACCTTCGTCGCACGCACCTGGGCGAAATCGCGGCTGCTGAAGTGCATGAGATGGTCGCCGCCGCGCAGGGATCCGCGCTGCGGCTTGCCGAGCGCCTGGAGGGCAGCCGGGAGGAGGTCGAAATCCACGACCGGGCGGTGATCGCGGAAGACAATCTTCTTGCCACCCAGCGGGTCTCGCCCACGGAAATCCTTGGCGTCATCAAGCGGCTGCGGGCGGCGAACGCACGAGTGCTGGCCGCCAACCGCCGCCTCGAGGCCGACATCGAGCGGGCCACGCGCGAGAATGCATCGCTCATCGACCGCCTCGAGACGGCGGAGCGGGCAGCACGCACCGACACGCTGACAGGCCTGCTCAATCGCCGCGGCCTCCTCGACATGCTCCGCCGCGCCATGGCGGAGGCCACGAAGCTGGGGCGGCCGCTCGCCATTGCCCTTGTCGACATCGACCATTTCAAGCGGATCAACGACGAATGGGGTCATTCCATCGGCGATGAAGTGCTGCGCTATGTCGGCACCTTCCTTGTCCAGTGCCTGAAGAAGGTGGAGGGAAGCTTTGCAGGCCGTTTCGGCGGCGAGGAGTTCGTGGTGGTCCTGCCAGGCCTCGACACGGCCCAGGCGACCCGCGTGCTCGATTCGATCCGCGCCGCGCTCGCCCGCCAGGTCGTGCGCCGTGCCTCCGATGGCGCCACGCTCGGCCGCATCGCCTTCTCGGCCGGGGTCGCCCGGTTGCGGCCCGACCAGTGTGCCGAAGCCCTCATCGACCGCGCGGATGCTGCCGTCTATGCCGCCAAGCGCGCCGGGCGCGATCGCGTGCTTCCCGAGTTGCCCGATCTGCCCTGATCCCCGCGCTGCCGCATGGCTCGCGGCGGACCTCTTCGGGCAGAGCGATTGACTTTCCCTGCGTTCTGGCGCGTGGGAGCGGGCGCGTCGCGATCCGCTGACGTCGGGAGCACCCAGCCATCACCTCGCGCGACGCGACACCCTTCCTGCCTGTCCAGGGGTCCGCCGACCGGCGACCGCGCGCGCGCGGCGACCTTGGAGACCGGCTCTTCACCCTTGCCTTTGCGCTCGTGCAGTGGCCCTGGCTGCTGCGAAGCCTGTCCGGCGGTCCGAGGCAGTGGAAGGCCAGGCTTCTCGACCTCCTG
>JBDNCK010000287.1:0-3237 GCA_046719675.1 Sphingomonadaceae bacterium
ATCTCTGGTCGCGCCGGATCACCCCCTCGGCGCGACCGAGATCGACCACGATATGGCCGAACTCCACGCGCTTGACGACACCCGTGATGATCTCGCCCTCGCGGTCCTTGTATTCCTCATACTGGCGCTCGCGCTCGGCATCGCGCACCTTGGTGACGATCACCTGCTTGGCGGCCTGGGCGGCGATGCGGCCGAACTCGATGGGCGGCAGCGGGTCGACGATGAAATCGCCGATGGCAGCGTTGGGATCGCGAACCTTCGCGTCATGCAGCGCAATCTGCTTGAAGTGATCCTCCACAAGGTCGACGACTTCCAGTACCCGCCACAGCCGCAGGTCCCCGCCGCGCGGATCGAGCTTGGCGCGGATGTCGTTCTCGGCGCCGTAGCGTGCGCGCGCGGCGCGCTGGATCGCCTCTTCCATCGCCTCGATGACGATCATGCGGTCGATCGACTTCTCGCGCGCGACGGCGTCGGCGATGGCGATCAGTTCGGCCTTGTTGGCTGCAATCGGTGTCATTCACTCTCACCTGTCAGGGATTTCACGGTCTTCCTGCGGCCATCGGCCGCTTCCTCGACCAGCACATCGGCACCTTCGGAGCTGATTGGGGCCGTTGCCTTGATCAGCGCATCCGTCAAGAGGAGTTTGGCATTTCGGATGTCGGCAAAGGGCAGGCGCACCCGCCCGATCCCTTCCGCCTCGATCAGCACATATGTGCCGTCCGTTCCCTTGAGCGGGCCCTGGAACCGCTTGCGCATCGCCCCGCCGATGGGAACGCCCTGCACAAGTTCCACCCGCGCGACATGCGGGGCAAAGCGGGCAAAATCGTCAAGGCGCGTCAGCGGCCGGTCGATACCCGGCGACGACACTTCGAGCCGATAGGCCCCTGGGATCGGGTCGCTCGCCTCGAGAAGCTCCGAGAGCCTCCGGGAAAGCGCTGCACACTGGTCGAGCGTCATCTGTCCGGTCAGGGGATCTTCCGCCATCACCTGCAACGTCAGGTCGCGCCCACCCGTCAGGTGCACGCGCACAAGCGCAAAGCCGGCGGCTGCCACCACCGGCTCGATCATCGCCCGCAATTCCTCTGCCGTTGCCGTCGTCCTGCTCCCGGTCAATGGATCTCTCGCCCCCGCGGAGAATTCCGCGAGGTCCCGCGCACGGAACACCATGTGGGGATCGGCCACTTTTATATGGCGCAGCGGCGCCGTGCGCAAGCCAAGCAGGCAGATCGCCACGCGGTTGCATCGGGCATCGCCGCCCGGCAAAGGGCCGTCGATGCCTGCGCCTACTGCCATCACGCTTGCCGTTCCCAAGGGCCGGATCCTTGCCGAGGCCCTGCCGCTCGTCGTGCGGGCCGGGATCGTCCCCGAGCCGGCGCTTGCAGACCCCCAATCGCGCGCCCTGCGCCTTGCCACCAGCGTCCCCGGGCTCGGCGTCATCCGGGTGCGCAGTTTCGACGCTGCGACATTCGTTGCCTTCGGCGCCGCCGAACTGGGCATCGTTGGCAACGATGTCATCGCGGAGTTCGGCTATTCAGAACTTTATGCCCCACTCGATCTCGGCATCGGTCGCTGCCGGCTGGCGGTTGCAGGCCCGGCCGACCAGCCCTTCCGCCTTGCCGGCATGAGCCACATCCGGATTGCCACCAAATATCCCCGCCTCACCAAGGAATGGTTCGGGCGCCAGGGCGTGCAGGCCGAGTGCATCAAGCTCAATGGCGCCATGGAGCTCGCCCCGGCCATGGGTCTCGCGCCGTTCATCGTCGATCTCGTCTCCACCGGCCGCACGCTCGCCGAGAACGGCCTCGTCGAACGGGCGACCCTGCTCGATGTCACCTCCCGCCTGGTCGTCAACCGCGCGGCAATGAAGACCCGCGACGATGTGCGCGCGCTCGTCGCGCGGTTTGCGCAGGCCGCAACCGGCGTTGCGCAGGCCGCCTGAGACCATGCAACAGCTGGCAACCAGCGATCCCGATTTCGCGCGCCGCTTCGCCGCACTGGTGGCCGACACGCGCGAGGGCGCAGCGGATGTGTCGGCCGATGTGGCCGCGATCCTCGCCCGCGTCCGGCGCGAAGGGTTCGCAGCCATGGCAGACCTCACGATGCGCTTCGACCGGTTCGCGCTGACGCCGGCCAATGCGGAAGTCTCGGCGGCCGAGCGCGAGGCGGCAGCAGCCGCCGTGCCGCAGACGACCCGCAAGGCGCTTGCCACCGCGGCCGCGCGGATCCGCGCCTTCCACGAGGCACAGAAGCCGGCGGATCTCGAGATGACGGATGCGCATGGCGTGCGCATGGGTTTCCGCCACACGCCCGTGGCCCGCGCTGGCCTCTATGTGCCCGGCGGGCGCGCGGCCTATCCGTCCTCCGTCCTCATGAACGCCATTCCGGCAAGCGTTGCCGGCGTGGCGGAGCTCATCATGGTCACGCCCACGCCCGATGGCGTGCTCGATCCGCTGGTGATGCTGGCAGCCGAGCTGGCCGGTGTGGCGCGCGTGTTCCGGATCGGCGGCGCGCAGGCCGTGGCAGCGCTCGCCCATGGCATCGCCCCCGTTCCCCGGGCGGATGTCATCGTCGGGCCCGGCAATGCCTGGGTGGCAGAGGCCAAGCGCCAGCTCTATGGCACGGTCGGGATCGACATGGTCGCCGGTCCTTCGGAAGTGCTGGTGCTCGCCGATGCGACGGCCCGGCCGGACTGGGTGGCAGCCGATCTCCTGTCGCAGGCCGAGCATGATCCGGCCGCCCAGGCCATCCTGATGACCGACAGCCCGACCCTTGCCGGCGCGGTGGTGGCGGCCGTCGAACGGCTGCTTCCCACCCTTGCAACCGAGGCGGTTGCGCGCGCCAGCTGGGAGCGGCACGGCGTGGTGATCCTCCTGCGATCGCTCGACGAGGCTCCGGCTCTTGTCGACGCGCTGGCGCCGGAGCATCTGGAGCTCATGGTGGCCGAGCCGCAGCCGCTGTTCGCGGCCATCCGCAACGCAGGCTCCATCTTCATCGGCGAGATGACGCCCGAGGCCATCGGCGACTATGTCGGCGGACCCAATCATGTGCTGCCCACCGGCCGGCGCGCGCGCTTTGCCTCGGGCCTTTCGGTGCGCGACTTCATGAAGCGCACGACCTTCCTCGAGGCTGGCGCTGGCTTTCCGGCGCTTGCCGGGGCTGCTGCCGAACTGGCCGACGCCGAAGGCCTTGCCGCCCACGCGCTTTCGGTGCGCATCCGCGGCTAGATGGTGCGGGCGG
>JBDNCK010000288.1:0-3230 GCA_046719675.1 Sphingomonadaceae bacterium
ATTCGGCAAAGCTGCGGCCGATGGCCATGACTTCGCCCACCGATTTCATCGAGGTGCCAAGCGTCGCGTCGCTGCCGCGAAACTTCTCGAAGGCAAAGCGCGGGATCTTCGTGACGACATAATCGATCGTCGGCTCGAAGCTTGCCGGTGTCGCGCCGCCGGTGATGTCGTTGGGGATCTCGTCGAGGGTGTAGCCGACGGCAAGCAGTGCTGCCACCTTGGCGATGGGAAAGCCTGTTGCCTTCGATGCCAGCGCCGAGGAGCGCGAAACCCGCGGGTTCATCTCGATGACGACGAGCCGCCCGTCGGCCGGGTTGACGGCGAACTGGACATTGGAGCCGCCCGTCTCCACGCCGATCGCGCGCAGGACCGCGATCGAGGCATTGCGCATCGCCTGATATTCCTTGTCGGTCAGCGTGAGGGCGGGGGCAACGGTGATCGAATCCCCGGTGTGGGTGCCCATCGGATCGACATTTTCGATCGAGCAGATGATGATGGCGTTGTCGGCGCGGTCGCGCACGACTTCCATTTCATATTCCTTCCAGCCGAGTACCGATTCCTCGATGAGGACCTCGTGCGTCGGGCTGGCAGCGAGCCCGCCGAGCACGATCCGCTGGAACTCGTCGCGATTGTAGGCGATGCCGCCCCCGGTCCCGCCGAGGGTGAAGGAGGGGCGGATGATGGCGGGAAGCCCGACGGTCTCCAGCGCTGCAAGCGCTTCGTCGAGCGTGCGCGCAATGGCCGAGCGCGGCGATTCAAGCCCGATTACGTCCATCGCCTCGCGGAACTTCAGCCGATCCTCCGCGCGCTCGATCGCCTCGGCCCGGGCGCCGATCAGCTCAACTCCGAAGCGCTCGAGGGTTCCGTCTCGCGCGAGCGCGAGCGCGGTGTTGAGCGCCGTCTGCCCGCCCATGGTGGGCAGCAGCGCATCGGGACGTTCCTTGGCGATGACCCTGGCGACCATCGCCGGCGTGATCGGCTCGACATAGGTCGCATCCGCCAGCTCCGGGTCGGTCATGATGGTGGCCGGGTTGGAGTTGACGAGGATGACCCGATAGCCTTCCTTCTTCAGCGCCTTGATGGCCTGGGTTCCGGAATAGTCGAACTCGCAGGCCTGGCCGATGACGATGGGACCTGCGCCAATGACGAGGATCGAGGAAATGTCGGTGCGGCGGGGCATCAGCCGGCCCTCAACATGGCGACGAAGCGCCGGAACAGGGCGAGGCTGTCCTGCGGGCCGGGAGAGGCCTCGGGGTGATGCTGGACGCTGAAGACCGGGCGGTCCACGAGCTCGAGGCCACAGTTCGACCCGTCGAACAGGCTCACATGGGTTTCGCGCGCACCGGCCGGCAGGGTCGCGGCATCGACTGCAAACCCGTGGTTCATGCTCGTCACCTCCACCTTGCCGTCGGCAAGGCATTTCACGGGATGGTTGGCACCGCGATGGCCCTGGCGCATCTTGCGCGTCCGGGCACCGACGGCGAGCGCGAGCATCTGGTGGCCGAGGCAGATGCCGAACAGCGGCTTGCCCGTCTCGAGCCAGGCGCGGATCACGGGGACGGCATATTCGCCGGTGGCCGCCGGATCGCCGGGGCCGTTCGAGAGGAACAGGCCGTCGGGCGCATGCGCCATGATGTCGGCGAAGCCGGCGGTTGCCGGCACCACGGTGACCCGGGCGCCTGCGCCCACCAGCTGGCGCAGGATGGCGCGCTTGGCGCCATAGTCGATGGCCACGACATGCGGCGCGTCTGCCGGAAGCGCCGGACGGGTGTAGCCCTGCCCGGGCACCCAGGGCCCCTCCTCCCAGCGGAAGGTCTGGCGGGTGGTGACCTCGCGGGCAAGATCAAGACCTTCAAGCCCCGACCAGGCGCGGGCCCGGGCAACGAGGGCCTGCGGGTCGAACCTGCCGTCGCGCCGGTGGGCGATGACGGCATTGGGCGCGCCTGCCGTTCGGATGTGGCGGGTAAGCGCGCGGGTGTCGATGCCGGCGACGGCAATGCGGCCCCAGCCGGCAAGCCAGTCGTCGAAGCGCTGGGTGCTGCGGAAGTTCGACGGCGCGGTGACGGGATGCGCCAGCACGCAGCCCACCGCATGGGGGTTGGTTGCTTCCAGATCGTCCGGGTTGGCGCCGACATTGCCGATGTGGGGAAAGGTGAAGGTGATGATCTGGGCAGCGTAGGACGGGTCCGTCATCACTTCCTGATAACCCGTCATGGCCGTGTTGAAGCACAGCTCGCCCAGCCCCTCCCCTTCGGCACCCAGCCCCTCGCCCCAGAAGAGCGTGCCGTCGGCCAGGGCCACGACTCCGGTCGCGCCTGGTGGCTGGCGCGCATGGAGAGGGTCGGCCATTCGGGGCTCCTGAAGCGGTGCGGATTGTCGGGCTGAAGGCGTGCGTTAGGAGGCGCGGGCCGATGCGTCAACGCCGGGCTGTGCTAGAGCATGGCGAATGATTCGGGAATCGGTGACGGCTGCCCTCGTCGAGGCGATGAAGGCGAAGGAGAGCGACCGGGTGGCGGCGCTGCGGCTCATCCAGGCTGCCATCAAGAACCGGGACATCGAGGCCCGCAGCGGTGGCGCGCCTGCCGATGATGATGCGCTCATCATCGAAGTGCTGCAGAAGATGGCCAAGCAGCGCCGCGAATCGATCGACCTGTACGAAAAGGGTGGACGGCCGGAGCTTGCCGCCCGCGAGGCCGGCGAGCTTGCCATCATCGAAGGCTTCCTGCCGCGCCAGCTGGACGAGGCAGAAGCGCGCGCGGCCATCGCCGATATCATCGCGGCAACAGGCGCCAGCTCGGTGCGCGACATGGGCGCGGTGATGGCCAGGGTGAAGGCAGAGCTTGCCGGCCGGCTCGACATGGCGCTTGCCAGCCGGCTGGTGAAGGACGCGCTTTCTTGAGCCTGCCGCCGGGCTTTCTCGACGAACTGAAGGCGCGGACCTCGCTTGCCGATCTCGTCGGGCGGCGGGTGCGGCTCGTGCGCGCGGGGCGCGATCTCAAGGGCTGCTGCCCGTTCCACCAGGAAAAGACGCCCAGTTTCCACGTCTTTGCCGACCATTACCACTGCTTCGGCTGCGGCGCGCACGGAGACGCCATCCGCTTCCTGATGGAAGCGGAAGGGCAGGATTTCATGGGAGCCGTGCGGCAGCTGGCAGCGCTTGCCGGCCTTGAGGTGCCCGAACCCGCACCCCGCGACCGCGAAGCGCACGCCCGCCGGGCGACGCTCCACGA
>JBDNCK010000289.1:0-3204 GCA_046719675.1 Sphingomonadaceae bacterium
TCACGCTGCCGCTGGCACTGATGGCGGCAAGCTGCAGGTAGCGGTGCCGCCGCCCGCGCGGGGGCGCGGCAGTGAGCACCTCGACGGACGCGTCCGCCGTGCGGGCGGCAAACACCCACCAGTCGCCGGCGTGGAACATGCCGCCGGGGCCTTCCACCGAGAAGCGCACCTCGATGCCGTCCTCGATCGGGATGGGCCCGGCCGCAACCGTCATCAGCCCGTCGGCATCGAGCGCATTGCCCGGCGCCTGCTGGTCCCAGCGCTGGAGGCGGGTCGCGCGGGCCTGGTGGCCGGCAGCGTCGCCTGCAAAGGCGCGCCCGCCCCCGGAGGGAAGCAGGCGATCGAGCACGACCACGCGCCGCGCCTCGTCGATGTCGACCACGCGCGCCATCTCGCCGGCCTCGCCATGGAGGTCGCGATGCTCGTCTGTCAGCGTCACCCAGTCGCCGATGCGGAACCGCAGCACCTCGTCGCGGCCGATCCGGGTCACGCTCACGCGGGTCTGGCCGCCGGCCACGGCCAGGGCCGTCACGCGCGAGACGATGGAGCCATTGTCCCTCGACCATTTGAAGCGCGCCGTCCCGATCGGCCCGCCGACCTGCACCTCCACGCGATACAGCCGGTTCTCGATTCCGCGATAGCCTGCAACCGGCGGCACGATGCACGGATCGTCCGGCGCGGGCGGCGCATTGGCCGCGGTCGTCAGCCGCCCGGCCGACGGCGGAAACAGGGCGTCCATGTCGACGCCGCAGGCGGCCGTCTGGCCCCGAAGCGGATGGATGCGGACCTGCCAGACCTGCTGGATCCGGCTGGTGGTGTCGAGGCCGCCGAGCGCGACATCGAGCAGCCCCGGATCCTCGACCCAGGTCACGTCCCGCTCGAAGAGGTCGAGATAGACGAGGAAGTCCGCGCCTGCGGGAACAGCCGGCGGATCGGGCAGGAACGGCTGCGAGCGATAGGTCACGCCTTCGCCGGGCAGGATTTCGGCAAGCCTGCCGTCCAGCCAGAGGCGCCCGGCTGCAAGCGACAGATTGGCCGGCGGCCCGGCGAGCAGCCCGACCTGGAAGGAATCCGGAGTCTCGCGGCCGACGAAGGCTTGCCCCCGCAGATCGATCGCAAGCTTCCGCCTGTGCTCGCGCGCGATGTCGCTTTCCTCGTTCCAGTCCGAGTCGAGCTGGACCCGGCCCTGCTGCTGGCGCACGCTGACATAGCGTCGGCGCTCGTCGTGGCGATAGCGACTGTGGTCCCCGGGCATGGCTTGCTCCTCAGGTCACATGGATGAGCCCGGCCGAAAGGCCGAAGGGCAGATATTCCGCGAGGCGCTGGCGCAGGTTCGCCTCCCGCTGCGGCTGCTTCAGATGCGACCAGACCCCCATTTCCGACCCGTCTTCGGCGCCCTCGGCGATTTCGGCGGGGCCGTTCTCGTGCAGCTGGAGCCAGGCCGGCTGGCCATAGGCCTCGCTCGTATATTCCGGGCGTACCCGCGCGACGACGGCTGCCCGCACGGCGGCTGCCTGCGCCGGGAGAAGCGCAGGGCCTGCCGCCTCGAGGGCAGCTGCAATCGCAAGATCCGGCTGGCAGCGATAGCGCCGCGGCGTGACGGCTGCGGCCCGTGTCCAGGAAAAGCGGATGCAGCCCAGCTGCTGGCGCTCGACCGACAGGGGCCCGTCGAAGATCGCCTCTGTCGCAAGGTCGAGCTGGCGCACGAAGACGCTGCCGCGCAGCGTCGATCGCTCGATGCGCGCCGGCGGGCCGGCGGTGCCTGCGGAGGTGCCGCCGATTGCCTGCCCGCCGGCGGCGTCGACCGCGCAGTCCAGAAGCAGCAGCCGCCGCGCATGGGCGGGAAGCGCGATGCCGCCCATAACCGAAAAGGCCGCCTCCACCACCAGCGCCGCGTTGGCGGGCGCGCCGTCCGGCCGGGTTGCAGCCGCACGAATGCTCTGCGCCGGGGGCGCCGGAGGCAGGGCAAGGCTGCCGCCGGGCACCAGCGTGCTGTGGACCAGCCGCAACCGGCCGAGCGAGCCGCGGATGGCGATCGTCCCTTCGATGAGCAGCCCGCCGAGGGTGATGGCGGCCTCGTCATGAAGACCATCGATCCTGAGCGGCCCGGCAAGCCTCAGATGCGGCCGCACGCCATCCTCGGCCTCGATCGCGAGGAACCGTCCGTCGGCCGGCTCGATCGCCAGCGCTTCGGCATAGGTGCGGCTGTCGGCCAGCCGGATGATGCAGTCCGGCCGGCCGGCCGCCACCCAGGCCGCAAGCGCAGAGCCGATGGTGCCGTGTGATCCGGCAGCGCCGCTGCCATCCACCCGCAGCATCAGCACGCCTGCGCGCGGGGCGGTCAGCCAGGCGCTTCTGGCATAGGGTCCGCCGCCGAGGTCGCCCGGAAACCCGGCATGGTACGACACCGTCACCCGCTGGCCGGCAACCGCGGGCCCCAGGCTCACCCGCCCGGTTGCGACATCAACCGCGACAAGATCGCCTGCCGGCTGGGCCCAGCTGTCGAGGTTGCGGCAGCGGATGCGCGCTGGCGGCACGGCAACGCCGTCGAGCGCGATCAGGAAGGACCGGCCGTCTGCCATCACCATCCCGGGCGCTGGCGCGAGCAGGCCATAATATTGGGTGAAGTCGGGAACGGGCGCCTGCGCGTGGGCGGCTGCAAGATCGGCGTGGAACAGGGCCCGTGAGATTGGCTGCGGCACATGTTCGCGCGCGGCAAGCCCGGTTTCGTCGGCCTCGCGCCGGCGGGCGGAGAAGAGGGGCGCGTCCTGGCCCAGCGGGCTTGCATGGAAGCGGTGGTTGCCGGGGCCTGCGGCCGCGCGCGCGTCCACCCCGACCAGCCGGTGGGCGGTCAGCCGCCAGAGGAACACTCCCACCTTGCGCACGCCATGCCAGCCCTGGCGCCTGGCCATGGGCCGCACATCGAGCGTGCGCAGATGCGGGTCGAAGGCGCCGCCTGCCCGGTCCAGCGGCTCGACCTTTCGCAGGTCCGGCGTGGCGAGCGCCTGCGGCCGGACATGATTTCGCACCCACTGCGTCCAGGCGAGCAGCGCAAGGAACTCGACGACATGTGCCGGCCAGCCGGTCACATCGCGCGCCAGCTCCTCGAGCATCGGGACGGTTCCCTTGCGCCGGCGGTAGTAGATGGTCTTGGCCACGTCCGCGCGCGCACCAGGGCCCAGCACCGGCAGGAAGGAGGGGAGA
>JBDNCK010000290.1:0-3203 GCA_046719675.1 Sphingomonadaceae bacterium
CCCCTGACCCCGTGACTTGCCCCTGAAACCCATGCACGGCACAAGCTGCGCATGGGTCGGGTGCTGGTCGTCTTGCTGCTTGTGCTGCTGGCAGGACGAAGCCATGCCGGCGATCTCGTCGGCCGGGTGTCGCGGGTGATCGATGGCGACACCTTCACCCTGGTGACGGAGGACCGGCGACGCTTCGACATCCGGCTGGCCGAGATCGACGCGCCCGAGGCCGATCAGCCCTTTGCCGCGCAGGCCCGGCGCTTCCTCGCCTTCCTCATCCTGCGCAAGGAAGTGCGGGTCCGGCTGGTCGAGGCGGACCGCCACGGCCGCTTCGTCGGGCAGGTCTGGGAGCAAGAGCGCTGGATCAACGGGCAGATGGTGCGCTCGGGCGCCGCCTGGGTCAGCAGCCGGCACGCCCGCAGCGCCCGCCTTCTCGCCTGGGAAGAGGAGGCGCGCGAGGCCAGGCGCGGGCTCTGGTCACTTCCCGAACATGCGCGCACGCCGCCATGGGACCAGCGCCGGCAGGCAAGGGCGAAGCGCCCCGAGCCAGCCAGCGCCTCGCCGCCGCTCGGCCTGATCGGCAGCACCCGCCGTTTCCGCTGTGGCGAGAAGCGCCTGTGCCGGGAGATGACGAGCTGCGAGGAAGCGATGTTCCACCTCAGGACCTGCGGGGTGGCGAGCCTCGACCGCGACGGCAATGGAATCCCGTGCGAAAGCCTCTGCCGCCGCTGACACGACCGGCGCTGCAGATGCGGCCCCGGGCATCTTGCCTGCCACCGGTTTCCGGCTAGACATGGGACAAGGGGAATTCATGGCAACGGCGGCGCACGAGGGTGAGTCCGGTCCGAAGGCCCTCGGCCGGTTCGGCCGTGCCCTTGCGTCGGACTTCGTGGTCGCAATCGCGATCGGAATCCTGCTGCTCATCCTGAAGATCATCGGCCTTCTCCCGCCGATCGCCGTCGTCGTCGGGCTGCCCGCCATCATCCTCGCCTATCTCCTGCACGGCTATGCCACCGGCAAGGATCGGCAGCCCACCCGCCGCGAGCGGTTCGCCGACAATCTCTATTTCCTCGGCTTCATCTTCACCATGGGCTCGCTCATCGCTTCCTTCCTGCCGGTTGCCTTTGGCGGCACTCCCCTTTCGGTCGAGGAAATCTATCCGGCGTTCGGCACGGCGCTCATCGCAACAGCGCTTGGCCTCATCCTCAGGGTCATCGTCGTCCAGGGTGCCGCGGACGATGCCGAGCCGGAGGAGCTTGCCAGCAGCGTCAGCGCGCTGAGCCGGCAGGTGGCCAGCGAGGCGCAGGCGATGCTCGCGGAGCTGCAGGCCGGCCGCGCGGGACTGGCCGAGCAGAACCGCCAGACGGTCGAGACGGTGCTGGGCCGCATCGACGCCGAGATCGCACGGATCACCACGGAGTTCGGCAGCGCAAGCAAGGCGGCGCGCGAAGCGCTTTCGGCACAAAGCGAGGAGCTCAAGGCCGCAGCCGACGCGCTGCGTCAGAAGCTTGCAGCCAACACCGAGGATCTGACGCGGGCGGCCGACTCGCTTGCCGGGGCGCGCACGCGGATGAGCGAGACGCTCAGCGAGCTCACCGGCCCGGTGGCGCGGCTGACCGAGGGGCTGAGCGACGTCGGCGAAGGCAGTCGCCGGGCGGCAGAGGCGTTGCAGACCGATGTCCGGAAACTGGGCCGGATCCTGGAGACGGTCGCGGCGTCCGGCCAGCGGCTCGACGAGCTCCTGACAGGCCTTGAAGGGCAGGCCCAACGGGATGCCGCAAGGCTGCGGGCGACGCTTGCCACGCTGGAGGGCGAGCTTGCAGAAAGCCAGGGGCTGGCACCCGCACTGAAGCAGGACGCCGAGCAGTTCGAAAAGGCCATGCTTGAGGCCATCCGCACCTTCTCGGTCAGTGTCGGGAAGCTGACCGAAGCGCTGGCAAGGCTGGGCGCTGACCCCGCTGCGGCTGCTGCCGGAAGCGCCATCCGCGTGGAGCCGGAGCATGGCCCCGAGGATCCGGCAAGCCAGCGTCCATCTGCCGGTGCCGATGGGGCGGCGGCATGATCCCGCGGCTCCTTGCCAAGCGGCGGGACCAGATCGTGCTGTTCACGCTCGTCGAGCTGCTCACGCACATGGTGTTTCTTGCCGTCATCCTGGGGCTGGCGCTGCGCGCAGTTGCAGAGGCCGAGCGCGATTCAGCTGCCGAACAGCTGGCCGCAGCCCAGCCCCTCATCGACCGCTGCGGCCTCGATGGCAGCCGCTGCGAGGAGATGACGCTGAGCGATCTCAAGGAATTCCGCGAATGGCGGGCAACGCGGGTGGGAAGCGAGTTCCGCAATGCCTGCCTCGGCCAGGGCCAGTTCGTGGCGCGCGCCCGCGCCCTGGCCGATGGCAGCCTCGCCCTCGCGCCCACCGGCGTGTGGGGCGATCGGCCGGTGCCCGACGAGCTGGCGCCGCTGCTCCGGGAACAGACCATCGGCCTCGAGGCGTTCCGGGGGATTGCGGCCAGGCTCCAGCAGGCAGCCGCCGATGGCCGCCTGACCGGAAGCCCCTGCACGCTGGTGGTCGACGTCTGCCGGGCGCACGAGAACCGCAGCCTCTACGATCGCCAGTATGCGGTCTTCTACCAGCATTTCTACACCCGCCCGCAGCGGCGATGCTGAAGAGCGAAGAGCTCGATCGGCTGGCACAGGCAAGCCGCGCCTTCCAGGCGGAAGCCGCCAATGCCCTGTTCCGCCTGCAGCAGTTTCGCAGCCAGAATGGCCGGACGACGCCAGGTTCTCCCGGTCGTTCCACGCCCACGCCCGCGGGCGGGGCCGCTGCCGCGGGCCAGGGCGTGGGCGGCCATGGCACAGGCCGCGGCGCGGCACCCGCGCGCAGCACCAGGCAATCGCCGGCCGGCAGAAGCAGGTCCAGCGGCGATGCCAGCGCCGGGGCAGGGCCGGGCGCGGCCGTCATGCTTGCCCGCGTGGCCGCCGGCGTGCGGGCGGCTGCCTTCGTCATCCTCCTGACACGCGGCTGGTGGTAACCTCGGCCGACGCGACAAACCGGCGCGGGGAGCTTTCTGGCGCTGCCGCTGTTATGCTGACCGCCAGCAGGAGACGAACATGCGCGCGCGAACGGCACCGGAACGCCAGCCGGATCTCGCCAGTCGCTTCACAAGGGTCCGCGCACGCAGCCTTGCGATTGCAGCGCCGCTTTCGCCCGAGGATTG
>JBDNCK010000291.1:0-3194 GCA_046719675.1 Sphingomonadaceae bacterium
CCCCGGCCTTCTGCGCCTAGCCACCGAGGCGCCCCGCGACCAACCGACCGGCCAGCGCGATGACGGCGATGACCGCCAACACGGAGAGCAGCAGCATGATTGCAATCGTTGCGGCGAACGGCCAGTCCGAGACCACCATCGCCTGCTGCCAAACCAACGCGGGAAGGTAAACGAGCCTGCCACCGCCGATGACCGACTGCGAGATGAACGCCGTCGTGGAGGAGGCGAAGACGAGCAAACATCCGGCGGCGAGCCCGGGAAGGGTGAGCGGCACGATGACCAGGAACAGCGTGCGCCAAGGCGAAGCCCCGAGCGAGGCGGACGCGTCGATCACGTTCGGATCGATCCGCGCCATCACCGCAAGCAGGGGCAGCAGAAGCAGCGGCATCTCGATCTGGGTCAGCGCAATGACCAGGCCGAGCTCAGTCTGCAGAAGCCTCAGCGGCTCGGTGGCAAGCCCGAGCCCGAGCACGAGGTTGTTGATCACGCCTTCCCGGCCAAGGATGACGATCCACGCGAACGTGCGCACGACGACGGACGTGAGCAGCGGGAGCACAACAACGAACAGCAGGACGCGCTGCCAGATCGGCGGGGAGACCCGATAGACGAGCGCAAGCGGGAAGCCCAGGAGCACAGTGGCGGCGACCGTCTTCGCTCCAAGCAGCAACGTGTCGGCAACGACCTTCCAGTGGAACGGGTCGCCCAGGAATCGCTCCCACTGGCGCAGTCCGAACTGCGTCATCCTCTCGTCGGCGTAGAAGCTGACGATGAACAGCATCAGCAGCGGGGCGGCGAAGAACGCGAGATACGCCGCTCCGAGGGGAATCGCGAGCGCCCACGCGCCGCCGACCGGCTGGGTCGCCCCTGCGACGCCGGTCGCCGCCGGAATGGCGGCAGGCTTCATCACTTGGCCATTTCGCGGTTGAAACGCTGTATCCATTCCGCGCGCAGCGGATTGATCTTGGTCCAGTCATGCGTGACGAAACTCGCCATCTCGTCGAGACTGCGCATCGGCAGATCCGGCCCGAGCGGAACCGCCTTGTTCACCGGCACGAAGTTGAAGGGCGGCTTCGACAATGCCTCCTGGACGCCGCTGGAGATGACGACGTCGATGTAGCGGTAGGCGTTCTCTCGTTCGCGTGTGCCTCTGACCAGGTGCATGGTCGTGGTGAACGCGATGGCTCCGGTCTCGGGGACGGCGAAGGCGATGTCCACGCCGCGTCCGCGCAGCGTCGCCACTGTCTGCGTGTTGGTGTACATCACGTCGCACTGGCCCTGTTGAAACAGGCCGGGCATGGCCGCAGGAGCGCCGACCGCGGCGATCCGCGGCAGGACCTTCCTGAGTTCCGCGAGCGCTGGCTCGATGTTCGTTTCCGATCCGCCGAACACCTTGGCGATCTCGATCAGGCTGGCGGTGCCGAAAGTCGTTTGGAAGCCCGTTATTCCGAGGCGGGAGACGAAGGGTTCGCGAAGGAGATCGGCCCACCCCTTCGGTGCAGGCAGCTTCGTCGGGTTGTAGGCGATGCCGACCGCCTGCGCTGCGACGGCGATGCCCCACTGATCGGCCAAGGTCGTGGGAACCTTGTCGACATTTGACAGCCGACCCGCGTCGAACGGCTCGAACAGCCCGCGCTCGATGGCGGTGATCCGAGGGCCTGGGTCGAGCACGAAGACATCGAAGGGCGGGGCGCCCCGTGCCGCTTGGACCTTGTTGATCTGATCGACCGCGAACAGCGGCTCCATCGCCAGATCGACGTTGTGCGTGCGCTTCAAGGTCGGGGCGACGTGAGTGCGGAAGGCCTCGTCCCACGCACCCGGATAGATCGCGCTGGTGACGTTGCCGCGCGCCGACGCCTGCTTCGGCAGGCCCGCGATGAGAAGGCCACCGAGCGTTGCGAGGGCCGTCCGTCGGCGGAGGCTGAGGCGCGTCATGGATCATTCCTCCATTGTGTCGGGGTAGGGGAACAGGGATGGACGGCACTCTTCGGCCAGGCCGCAGAACGCCGACATCCCGAGATCGGCAATCGCGCCGCGGCGCGGTTCGGTCAGCCTGAGCGCAGTGCCGTCTTGTGTGATCGCCTCACGGATCACTTGTCCGCCGAGCGGAACGGCAAGCCCGAGCGACCCCGGGATCCGCCCCGCTCCCGGCCCGTCCGAGAGCACGAGATGCTCGGGGCGCGCGGAGAGCAGCACGCGCGCGCCATCCGCTCTCACCCGAGAGTCGAGGGCACGGGCATCAAGCGTGATGTCGGCCCCAGCGTCGAGACGCACGGTGACGTATCCCGTCCCGCCCCCGGTGACGGTTCCGGCGAGCCTGTTGGCCGTGCCGATGAACCCGGCGACGAAAAGGGTCTGCGGTCGGTCGTAAACGGCGACGGGGGAGTCCAGCTGCTCGATCCTCCCGCGACGCATCACCGCGATCCGGTCGGCGACACTCATCGCCTCGTCCTGGTCATGGGTGACGAGAACGGCGGTCAAGCCGAGACTTCTCTGCAGCCGCTTGATCTCGATCTGCATGTCGAGCCGAAGCGAACGGTCGAGCGCAGCGAAAGGCTCGTCGAGGAGCAGGATACGAGGGCCAATCGCGAGCGCGCGGGCGAGGGCGACACGCTGCTGCTGGCCGCCCGAGAGCTGGGCGGGTCTGCGGTCGCGCAACGGCCCGAGTTGGACGAGCTCGAGCAGTTCCGAAACCCGCCGCGTGACGGTTTCGCCGCGCTGGCCGCGGGCGCGCAGCCCATAGCCGACATTCTCCGCCACGCTCATGTGCGGGAACAGCGCGTAGTTCTGGAAGACGATGCCGACGTCGCGTCGGTTCGGCGGCAGATCGTCCACCCGCCGCCCGTCGATCATCACGGCACCGCTCGATTGGCGAACGAAACCGGCGACGGTGCGCAACAAGGTGGTCTTGCCGCAGCCCGACGGGCCGAGCAGCGCGACAACCTCGCCGGGATCAACGGAGAGGGAGACGCCATCGAGCGCGATGACATTGCCATAGCGCACGAAAAGCCCCTCAACGTCGAGCGTGTGCCCCCTGATCCGTGCACCGGCGGTTTGGTCCCGCACGCCTCTATCGATCGCGCCCATCCCATGAGTTTGCTGCAATCTCCGTGCCACAGACGGGGCGTTTGCGATCGACGACACGCTTCGACCTCCTGCTCACCAGTCCGACCGGTCTGCCCGACACCGATGCACGC
>JBDNCK010000292.1:0-3182 GCA_046719675.1 Sphingomonadaceae bacterium
GTGCGAGATGGCCGCCATCGGCCTTCCCGTGCCGCCCGGCTTCGTCATCCCGACACCCCTTTGCGCCCGCTATTACGAGGCAGGCGGCCGGCTCCCAGACGAGCTTGTGGAGAAGCTTGCCGAGGGTCTTGCCCATATCGAGAAGGTGGTGGGCGCGCGCTTTGGCGACCCCGCCAATCCGCTTCTCGTCTCGGTGCGCTCGGGCGCGCGCGTCTCCATGCCGGGGATGATGGACACGGTGCTCAACCTCGGCCTCAACCATGAGACGGTCGAGGGCCTTGCCCGTCGCTCCGGCAATCCCCGCTTCGCCTGGGACAGCTTCCGCCGCTTCATCCAGATGTATGGCGATGTGGTGCTGGGGCTTGACCATTATCTGTTCGAGGATGCGCTCGAGCTGATGAAGGACGATCGCGGGGTCAATCTCGACACCGGCCTTGGCGCCGAGGACATGCGGGCGCTTGTCGATTCCTATCTCGCAATCGTCGAGCGGGAGCTTGGCGCCCCCTTCCCGATGGACCCGATGGCGCAGCTGGTGGGGGCCGTGGGCGCCGTGTTCGGCTCCTGGCGGTCGGAACGCGCCATCGTCTATCGCCGGCTGAACGACATTCCCGAGGAATGGGGAACCGCCGTCACCGTCCAGGCGATGATCTTCGGCAACATGGGCGACACCTCGGCAACCGGGGTTGCCTTCACCCGCGATCCGGCCACCGGCGAGCGGGTCATCTATGGCGAATATCTGGTCAACGCCCAGGGCGAGGATGTGGTGGCCGGCATCCGCACGCCGCAGTATCTGACAAGGGCCGCGCGCGCGAAGGCCGGCGCCGAGGGGGCCAGCATGGAAGAGACCATGCCGGAGGTGTTCGCGCAACTGGCCGACACCTTCGAGCTGCTCGAGCGCCACTATCGCGACATGCAGGACATCGAGTTCACCGTGCAGGAGGGCCGGCTCTTCATCCTGCAGACAAGAAGCGGCAAGCGCACGGCCAAAGCCGCCCTCAAGATTGCCTGCGACATGGTGGAGGAGGGGCTGATCGATGCCCGGCAGGCCGTGCGCCGGGTCGATCCGGCCGTCCTCGACCAGCTGCTCCACCCGACGCTCGACCCGCAGGCGCCGCGCGAGGTGATCGCACGCGGGCTTCCCGCCTCGCCGGGTGCGGCCTGCGGGGCGATCGTGCTCGATGCAGCCGAAGCCGAGCGCCGGGCAGGGCTTGGCGAGGCGGTCATCCTGGTGCGCACCGAAACCAGCCCCGAGGATATCGCAGGCATGCACGCCGCGCGCGGCATCCTGACCGCGCGCGGCGGCATGACGAGCCACGCAGCCGTCGTCGCGCGCGGGATGGGCCGGCCATGCGTCTCGGGCGCCGGCAATCTGATGATCGACACGGGCGCGCGCACCGTGCGCGCCGGCCCGGCGCTGCTGAGGGAAGGGGAGGTCATCACGCTCGATGGCGCGACGGGCGAGGTGATGCTGGGGGAGGTGCCGACGATCGAGCCCGAGCTTTCGGGCGATTTCGCGCGCCTGATGGCCTGGGCCGACCAGTATCGCCGCATGAAGGTGCGCGCCAACGCCGAGACACCGGCCGACTGCAGGGTCGCCCGCCAGTTCGGGGCGGAAGGGATCGGCCTTGCCCGCACCGAGCACATGTTCTTCGATGCCGACCGCATCGGCCTCGTCCGGGCGATGATTCTCGCCGGCGACGAGAGCGCCCGCGCGCCCATCCTTGCGCGCCTGCTGCCGCTCCAGCGCCAGGATTTCTCGGAGATGTTCGCCGTCATGGCGGGGCTTCCCGTCACCATCCGCCTGCTCGATCCGCCGCTCCACGAGTTCCTGCCCCAGCGCGAGGCGGACTATGCCGAAGTGGCGGACGCCAGCGGGGTTTCCGTGGCCGCGCTCAAGCGGCGGGCCGCCGAGCTGCACGAGATGAACCCGATGCTGGGGCATCGCGGCTGCCGGCTCGGGGTCACCTTCCCGGACATCTATGCCATGCAGGCGCGCGCGATCTTCGAGGCAGCCCTTGCCCAGCCGGAGCCGCCCCTGCCCGAGATCATGATCCCGCTGGTGGCGACGAGGCGGGAGCTCGACCTCATGAAGGCGGTCGTGGACGCAGCCGCCGACGCGGTGTTCGCGGACGCCGGACGGCGCATTCCCTATCTGGTGGGCACCATGATCGAGCTGCCGCGTGCTGCGCTCAGGGCCGGGGAGATTGCCGAAGTGGCGGACTTCTTCTCCTTCGGCACCAACGATCTCACCCAGACGACGCTTGGCATCTCGCGCGATGATTCCGCCCGCTTCCTCTCGCACTATGTCGACAGGGGCATCTATGCGAAGGATCCGTTCGTGACCCTCGATGTCGAGGGGGTGGGCGAGCTGGTGCGGATGGCCGCCGAACGCGGGCGGGCCGCGCGCGCCGACCTGAAGCTCGGCATCTGCGGCGAGCATGGCGGCGATCCGGCCTCGATTGCCTTCGTGGAAGGAGTCGGGCTCGACTATGTCAGCTGCTCGCCGTGGCGCGTGCCCATCGCGCGGCTGGCGGCTGCCCAGGCAGCGCTTGGCTGATCCGCGCTTCCGGCTTCCCGAAGGCGGCGAAATCGGCTGGCGAACCCTTGCCGACGGCGCGCGGCTGCGGACCTTTCGCCTGCCGCATCCGGCACCCGCTGCCCGCATCCTGCTGCTTTCGGGCCGCGCGGACTATCTCGAGAAATGGGCGCGCACGCTGGGCGACATGCAGGCCCGCGGGCTAGCCGTTGCTGCCTTCGACTGGCGCGGCCAGGGGCTTTCGTCGGGCAGGCCACGCAATGGCGCGGGCCATATCGACCGGTTCGAGACCTGGCTTGACGATCTGGCGCAGATGCTGCCCTGGGCCGAGGAAGCGCTGGGCGGCCCCGTCATCCCGCTCGGGCATAGCATGGGCGGCCACCTGCTGCTTCGGCATCTCGTGGCCGATCCCCGGTCGGTGCCGGCTGCCATCCTCACGGCGCCCTTCTGCGGCTTCGTGCAGCCGCTTGCCGCCAGCCGCGGCCTTGCCCGGCTGGCGCGGCTGATGGTGCAGCTCGGCCGGGGAACATCGTTCGCGCCGGGGCAGAAGCCGTTCGGGGCCTATCGCATGGCAACCGGGCGCATGGCGCTCTTGACCTCCGACCCGGAGCAGTTCGCCGACGAAGGCCGCTGGGTGGCAGATCGG
>JBDNCK010000293.1:0-3182 GCA_046719675.1 Sphingomonadaceae bacterium
TCGGAACGCGCTGCCCAGATGAGCGTCTCGTGCGCGTTGGTAAAGCGCGTGCCGCGGAAGTTCGGCATCGGGTTGGCCTTCAGCCAGACGATGTCGTTCAGGATCCAGAAGCCAAGATCCTGGAGGATGGCGCCGACGCGGAAGATGTTGTGATAGCTTCCGATCACCCAGAGCGCGCCGTCGGGCGTCAGCAGCCGGCGCGCCTCGGCGGCCCAGGCGCGCGTGAACCGGTCATAGTCGGCGAAGCTGTCGAACCGGTCCCATTCGGCCGTGACGGCATCGACTTCGCTGCCGTCGGGGCGATGCAGGTCGCCACCGAGCTGCAGATTGTAGGGCGGGTCGGCAAAGACGAGATCGACCGAGCCCGGCGCCATCCGCGCCATTTCCGCCACGCAATCCCCGGTGATGATCGTCATCCCATGCCCCCTCTGATCGGCGGCGGCATGCTGATGGAGCCGGGAATCTCAAGTCAAGTCATGGGTTTGTGACATTATCCACAGACAAGGTCTCGCAATCGGCCACAACCACAATCCCTTGAGTCCCCATGGCAGGAAAGCCCGCCATATCTCGTGGTGTGACCGAAAAGACTCAAGGCCGGACGATCGCGCGCCGAACCGGCGCAAACGAGCGGCGATGGTGCGCGGTCGGTCCGAATCGGGCAAGTGCTGCAAGGTGCGCGGCCGTCCCGTAGCCCTTGTGGGCTGCAAAGCCGTAGGCCGGATGCCGCGGGTCGAGCGCGACCATCGCCCGGTCCCGCGCAACCTTGGCGACGATGGAGGCAGCTGCGATCGCCGGCTCGCTTGCGTCGCCGCCCACGATCGCGCGGCACGGGAACGGCAGGGGGGGAAGCCGGTTGCCGTCCACGAGCACGGCCGATGGCGCGCCTACCGCGCGGGCCAGGCGCAACACCGCCCGGCGCATCGCGAGCATGGTTGCCGCCAGAATGTTCATGGCGTCGATCTCGGCCACGCAGGCGCTGCCAATCGCCACCGCACAGCTTTCCCGGATTGCCGCTGCAAGCCGCGCGCGGGCAGCGGCGGATAGGGCCTTCGAATCCTGAATGCCGGCCGGCGCGCCTGGCAGGAGAAGCACGGCAGCGGCCACCACCGGGCCGGCAAGCGGCCCGCGCCCCACTTCATCGACCCCGAAGATCACAATGTCCAGTTGTGGGCAAGCGGACCATGCCCCTGGCCCAGCCCGGGCGCCTGCGCGATCGCGCCTGCCACATAGGTCCGCGCCTGTGCGACGGCTTCCTCGACGGCAAGCCCGCGCGCGAGGCCGGTCGCCACGGCGCTCGCCAGCGTGCAGCCCGTGCCATGGGTGTGGCGCGTTGCGATCCGGGCGGACTCGAACCGCCTGTGGCCCTGGCGGGACACCAGCCAGTCCACCACCTGCTCCCCGTCGAGATGCCCGCCCTTGGCCAGCACATGCGTCGGCCCGGCGCCAAGCAGCTCCTGGGCGGCCAGCAACAGGTCCGCCTCGTCGGCAACCGCGGTCTCCGTGAGCACTTCCAGTTCCGGGACATTGGGCGTGACCAGGAAGGCCAGCGGCAGCAGCTGCTCTGCCAGCGCCTGTGCTGCATCTGCCGACAGCAAGGATGCACCCCCTTTTGCCACCATCACGGGGTCGAGCACGATCGGCACCTGCACATCGGCCAGCGCATCGGCGACGGCTGCCACCGTTTCGGCTTCGCCCAGCATGCCGATCTTGATGGCATCGGCGCCGATATCCTCGAGCACGGCGCGAATCTGGTCGGCAACGATGGCCGGCGGCACCGGATGGATTGCCGCCACGCCAAGCGTGTTCTGCACGGTGACGGCCGTGACCGCCGTTGCCGCATAGCCGCCCAGCATCGTCACCGTCTTCAGGTCGGCCTGGATGCCCGCCCCGCCACCCGAGTCCGAGCCGGCGATGATCAGCACCCTCATGCGGCTGCCTTCAGCGCCTCGCAGACTTCGGCAACCGCGCGGGTCACCAGCGCTTCATCCTCCGCTTCCGCCATGACGCGGATGAGGGGCTCGGTCCCCGATGGGCGCACCAGCAGGCGCCCGCGGCCATTGAGCTCCGCCTCCACGGCTGCAATCGCTGCCTTCACCCGCGGATGGTCCAGCGGCTGTCCGCTGGCGACCCGCACATTCTCCAGCCGCTGCGGCAGCGGATCGAACAGGTGCAGCACCTCGCTTGCCGGGCGCCCGTCGGCCACCAGCACGGCAAGCACCTGGAGCGCGGCCACCAGCCCGTCGCCTGTCGTGGCATGATCGGAAAGGATGATGTGGCCGGACTGCTCGCCCCCGACATTGCATCCCGAGCGTTTCATCGCCTCGAGCACGTGGCGGTCTCCCACGGGGGTGCGCATGAGCCCGATGCCCAGCCCTTCCATGAAGCGCTCCAGCCCGAGATTGGACATGACGGTTGCGACCACCGCCCCGCCCCGCAGGCGCCCCGAGATCAGCCGCGAGCGGCCGATGAGCGCCAGGATCTGGTCGCCATCGACGATCCGCCCGGACTCGTCGACGAGAATAAGCCGGTCGGCATCGCCGTCGAGCGCAATGCCGATGGCAGCCCCGGTCTCGCGCACCCGTTCGGCCAGCTTCGCGGGATGCGTGGAGCCAACGCCATCGTTGATGTTGAAGCCATTGGGCTCGCAGCCGACGGTTTCCACGTCCGCGCCCAGTTCCCACAGCGCTTCCGGTGCCACCCGGTAGGCCGCGCCATTGGCGCAATCGAGCACCAGCTTCACGCCATCGAGCCGCACGCCTTCCGGGAAGGTCGCCTTGACGGCATGGATATAGCGCCCGCGCGCGTCATCGATCCGCCGCGCCCGGCCGATCGCTGCCGATTCGGCCCTGGGCGTGGCGCCCTGCATCAGCGCCTCGATCGCCAGCTCGTCGGCGTCAGACAGCTTGTAGCCATCCGGCCCGAACAGCTTGATGCCATTGTCGTGGAAGGGATTGTGGCTCGCCGAGATCATCACGCCAATGTCGGCGCGCATCTCCCGCGTCAGCATCGCAACCGCAGGCGTGGGCATCGGCCCCACCTGCACCACATCCATCCCCACGCTGGTGAAGCCTGCGGTCAGCGCCTGTTCCAGCATGTAGCCCGAAAGACGCGTGTCCTTGCCGATCAGCACCCGGTGGCGATGTGCGCCATTCATGAAATGGGCGCCGGCTGCCAAGAGTTTT
>JBDNCK010000294.1:0-3176 GCA_046719675.1 Sphingomonadaceae bacterium
CGCGGGAGAAGGGCGCAAGCGCGGCGACGAGAAGCGCCATGGGGACGGTGCCACCAAGGAACAGGAGCGCAAAGGCAAGCGATCGCAGGACCGTCATGGCGCCTGCACCCACAGGCGTGCGCGGGCGGCGCAGTATTTGCCATATTCCATGGCCAGCTGGCGGAAGGACGGGTCGGACGGAACGGCATCCATCACCACGCCGACTTCTCCGGGAAGGCGCGCGGCAATCTCGAGCCTTGCCCGGCGCGCATGATAGTCCGACGTCACCACCCGCACCGACCCGAGATCGTGCTGGAGCACCCAGGCGGCCACTTCCGCCGCGTTGGAGCGCGTGTTCTCGGCCACGAAGCCGGGCTCGACTCGAGCGAACAGCTCTTGCGAAAGGCCCAGCGCCTCGCGCAGCTCCTCCGGGGTCACCTGGCGGTCGACCCCGGAGATCAGCATCCGCTCGGCAAGCCCGAGCGCAAGCACGTCAGCACCGCGCCTGAGGCGGCCGGTCCCGCCGGTCAGCACCACCACGCCGTCCGTCCGGATGCCGGGTGCCGCCGGGCCGGGAAGCACGGCAGCAAACAGCGCCAGGCCGCCAAGCAGCAACACGGCCACAGCCACGGCAAGCCCAAGCCCCCAGCGCAGAAGGCGCACGAAGCGGTTCGACTTGCGACGGGAGCGGGTACGCGGCACGGGAGGGCGCCCTTAGCCCTTCCAGCGCACGGCCGCCAAGAGGGCAGCGCACATGTCGGTTGCCACACCCCAACATATGGTATAATCTGCTGCATCATGTGGCTGTGTTGCCCTAGCTGTGGTAGCACCTACGATGTGCCTCCGGCACTGGTGGAATGTGCGCCAGAGGCTGGAGGAGCGCGGCCTCCCCGAAAGGTCCGCTGCCGCGCGTGCGGGCATGTCTTTGCCGCAATCCCGCAGGAGCTGCCGCCGAGAGGGGATGTGAAGGCCGAACATCCGCGCGGGCGCGCGGCCGCAATGGTGCTGGGCGGCTTCATCGGGCTGGTGGCGGGGTCGGCCTCGGCGCTGCTTCTCGTGCCTGGCGCGCCGCAGAGGCTTGCCGCAATGCCCTGGCTTCCCGCCGACGCTGCCATGATGCTCGCGCGCGTGCAGGCACAAGGCCTCCCCCTGTTCGCCGCTGCTCCCACCGACCTTCTCGTCGAGGCGCAGGTCCGGGCCGAAGCGCTCGCCACCGGGGCGTCCGCGCTCGAGGTGGCCGGCGAGATCCGCAACGATGGCGAACGCGCGCGTCCCGTGCCACCCATCGAGCTCCGGATCCATGACGCGTCCGGCCGGCTGCTGGAGCGGCGATGGATTCAGGCCGGCAGCTCCACCATCCCGGCCGGCGGCCGCATTGCCTTCGAGACCGTCGCGCTCAACCCGCCAGCCGGTGCCACGGGTGCGACCGTGCACCTGAAGCCCACCCTGCTCGACCGACTCTGACCAGCCGGACCCGCCACAAGCGCGCGGTTGCAGCCGCGCAGGCCATGGCTATGGTCGCCCGCGCAACCCGAGGGGAGAGAGCATGAACTTCGAATATTCCGCACGCACCAGGGAAATGCTGGAGCGGCTTCGCGCCTTCATGGACGAGCATATCTACCCCAACGAGGAGCGCTTCGAGCGCGAGGTGATGACCGGCGAACGCTGGAAGGTGATTCCCCTCATCGAGGAGCTGAAGCCCAAGGCCCGCGCAGCGGGGCTGTGGAACATGTTCGTGCCGCCGGTGCACGCCGGCGCGCCCGCCGTCCACGAGTTCCATTTCGACGGAACCCCGCTCACCAATCTCGAATATGCGCCGCTGGCAGAGGAAATGGGCCGCGCCGGCTGGTCGTCGGAAGTGTTCAACTGTTCCGCGCCCGACACCGGAAACATGGAAGTGCTTGCCCGCTATGGCACCAGGGAGCAGCAGGAGGCGTGGCTCAAGCCGCTTGCGGCCGGCGAGATCCGCTCGGCCTTCCTCATGACGGAGCCGGCAGTTGCCTCGTCGGATGCCACCAATATCGAGACGTCGATCACGCGCGATGGTGACGAATATGTCATCAATGGCCGCAAATGGTGGTCATCGGGCGTCGGCGATCCCCGCTGCAAGGTCGCAATCGTCATGGGCAAGACCGATCCGTCCGCGCCGCGCCACCTGCAGCAGTCGCAGATCCTCGTGCCCCTCGACACGCCGGGAATCACCAAGGTCAGGCCGCTCCACGTCTTCGGCTATGACGACGCCCCCCACGGCCATTTCGAAGTCGTGCTCGAGAATGTGCGCGTGCCGGCTTCCAACATCATCCTGGGGCCCGGCCGCGGGTTCGAGATCGCGCAGGGGCGACTCGGGCCGGGGCGGATCCATCACTGCATGCGCTCGATCGGGGCGGCCGAGCGGGCGCTCGAGAAGATGGTGAAGCGCCTGAAGTCCCGCGTGGCCTTCGGCAAGCCGGTGGCCGACCAGGGCGTCTGGCACGAGCGCATCGCAGAGGCCCGCATCGCCATCGAGCAGGCGCGCCTCCTCACCCTCAAGGCCGCCTGGATGATGGACACGGTGGGCAACAAGGAAGCCAAGACCCTGATCGCCATGATCAAGGTGGTGGCGCCCAATGTCTCCACCCGGATCATCGACATGGCGATTCAGGCGCATGGCGGCGGCGGCGTGTGCCAGGATTTCGGGCTGGCCTCCGGCTATGCCGGCCAGCGCACGCTGCGCCTTGCCGACGGGCCCGACGAAGTCCATCGCCAGGCGATCGCCAAGGACGAGCTGCGGCGCTACAACTGAAAGGGAAGGGCCCGGCGCCTCGCGGAGACGCCGGGCCCTTTCCTGTTCCCCCGGTGGGCGATCAGGCGAGGCTGCGGGCGCGCCTGCGTGCAGCCCAGCCAACGAGGCCAAAGCCGGCGATCAGCAGCGCCCAGGTGCCCGGCTCGGGCACGGCGCCCGCCACATTCGGGCTTTCCCCAGCCGGAAGATTTTCCGCAATCGGCGCAAGCGGATCGAGTGCGGCCGGAAGATTGGCAAACTCCGGAACCAGCGGGTCGAGGAGCGCCGGCAGATTGGCGACTTCAAACCCCAGCAGACGGGCCATGCGGATCCGGCCCTCCTCGGAGAGCGGCAGCTTCGGCGAGCCGGCTGCCACCCAGGCGTCCGCTGGGAACAGATGAACCGGCTCAACGGCCGCAGCAGCGCTTGCCGAAAG
>JBDNCK010000003.1:0-18232 GCA_046719675.1 Sphingomonadaceae bacterium
GCAGTCGCGCCGCGCAAGGCCTGGGAAGCCCGGCTGGCGCGCGAGGGAACCGCGCCCGAGTCCGCGCGAACCCTGATGCTGCGCGCCAACCCCGCGATCATCCCGCGCAACCACCGGGTGAACCAGGCGCTTGCCGCTGCCGAGGCTGGAGACATGGCGCCCTTCCACCGCCTGCTGGCAGCCGTCAGGCGGCCCTTCGATCCGCTGCCCGAAGACGACCTGTTCCGCGCCGCGCCCCTTCCCGACGAGCGGGTTCAGGCCACCTTCTGCGGCACCTGAGCGCGCCCCGCGCGCAGCCGGAACAGCGCCTTTTCGGCCTCGATGGCCAGCATCACGACAACCCCGACGCCGACCACGGCGGCAAGCTCGCCCACGGACAGCGCGACGCTCGAAAACAGCTGCTGCATCGGCGGCCAGTAGGTGAAGAGCAGTTGCGCGGCCGTCACGATGGCAACCGCGATCAGGACGGGCTTCGTGCCCTTCATGCCTTCGGCCGTCAGCCCCACGCCATGGCTGTAGCGCACTGCAAACAGGTAGAAGATCTCCATCGCGACGATCGTGTTGACGACAAGGGTACGTGCCCGGTCCACATCGGCCCCGTTGATGGTCGCCCACTTGAACATGCCGAACGCGCCGGCCGTGAACAGCGCCGAGACAAAGACGATCCGCCAGAGCAGCCGGCCGGAAAGGATGGAGCGGCGCTGGTCGCGCGGGGGGCGCTGCATGGCGCCGCGCTCGGTCGGCTCGAAGGCAAGCGACATGCCAAGCGCCGAGGCCGTCACCATGTTCACCCACAGGATCTGGACCGGCGTGATCGGCAGCAGGAGCCCGAAGACGAGCGCAAACAGGATCGCCATCGATTCCCCGCCGTTCACCGGAAGCGCCCAGCCGATCACCTTCATCAGATTGTCCCACACGGTGCGGCCCTCGCGCACGGCGGCGGCAATCGAGGCGAAATTGTCGTCGGCGAGCACCATGTCGGAGGCTTCCTTCGCTGCCTCGGTGCCCTTCCTCCCCATGGCGATCCCGATGTCGGCGCGCTTGAGCGCGGGCGCGTCATTGACCCCGTCGCCCGTCATCGCGACGACTTCGCCCTGCTGCTGGAAGGCCTCGACGAGGCGCAGCTTGTGCTCGGGCGCGGTGCGGGCAAAGACGGCCGTGTCGCGCAGCCGCATCGCGAGCGCTTGATCGTCCAGCCGGTCGATCTCGGCGCCGGTCAGCACCTGCGGATCCTCGGCAATTGCCAGTTCGCGCGCGATCGCGCGCGCGGTTCCGGCATGGTCGCCGGTGATCATGGCCACCCTGATGCCGGCGCGGCGGCAGTCGGCCACGGCAGTGATCGCCTCCGGGCGCGGCGGGTCGATGAAACCGGCAAGGCCAAGAAAAGTGGCGCCTGAAAGATCGGAAAGATCCTCGCTTTCCTTCGTTGCGAAGGCGAGCACGCGCAGGCCCCGGCCGGCCAGCCGTTCGGCTGCTGCATGCCATGCATCGGCATCAAGCTCCCGGGCGCCATGCGCGCGGCTGCACAGCGCCAGGATTGCCTCGGGCGCGCCCTTCAGCCAGATCGAGGGCCTACCGTCGGGCATGCGGTTGAGGGTTGCCATCCTTCGCGTTTCCGAAGCGAAGGGAAGGACATCGGCACGCGGAGCCGCGGCGCGCAGATCCGCAAGGCCGGCCTTGCGGGCAAGCGTGACAAGCGCGCCTTCCATCGGGTCGCCGTCGACGATCCAGCTGCCGTCGCGCTGGCGCACTTCGGCGTCGTTGCACAGGAGGCCGGCCGTTGCCAGCAGGCGCGCGGCCTCGTCGGCGTCGGCAATCTCCCCTTCCGGCCCATAGCCGACCCCCGAGACGGCTTTCTCGCCGCCGGCCGTCACCAGCGTGGTGACCGCCATTTCGTTCAGGGTGAGCGTGCCCGTCTTGTCGGAACAGATGACGGTGACGGACCCCAGGGTCTCGACGGCCGGCAGCCGGCGGATGAGCGCGCGGCGCCCGGCCATGCGCCGCACACCGATGGCAAGCGCCACCGTCAGGATGGCAGGCAGGCCCTCGGGAATGGCGGCAACCGCGATCCCGACGACGAGCATGAAGGCCTGGGCATAGGTTTCGCCGCGGACCAGCACGGCAAATGCGAAGGCCACCACCGCCAGCAGCGACACGAACAGGGTCAGCTTCTTCGCGAAGCGGGCCATCTGCTGCATGAGCGGCGTCGTCGTTTCGCCGACCGATCCGATCAGCGTCGAGATGCGGCCAAGCTGGGTCGCCGCGCCCGTTGCCACGGCCACGCCGCGCCCCTGTCCGGCCGCCACGAAGGTGCCGGCAAAGGCCATCGAGGTGCGATCGCCCAGAGGCGCTTCTGCGGCAACCGGGTCGGTGCCCTTGCGCACGGCAAGCGACTCGCCGGTCAGGATGGCCTCCTCGATGGTCAGCTGCCGGGCGTCGATGAGCCGCAGGTCGGCCGGCACCCGATCGCCTGCCTCCAGCAGCACGATGTCGCCCGGCACCACCTCGGACGCGGGAATCGTCTGCCGGCGCCCGTCGCGCACGACGGCGGCGGCGGGATCGATCATCTGCCGGATGGCGGCAAGCGCTTCCTCGGCCTTGCCTTCCTGGAAGAATCCGATGCCCGTGTTCACCAGCACGACCCCGGCAATGACGGCGGCATCGACGCCATGGCCGAGCAGGAGCGAGATGATGGCAGCCGCCACCAGGAAGAGGATGAGCGGATTTTCGAACTGCCGCTTCAGCCGCTCGAACGGCCCGCCCGCCCTGCGCTCGGGCAGGCGGTTGGGTCCGGTCTCCGCCAGCCTGCGGGCGGCCTCGGCGCGCTCCAGTCCCTCATGGGCGGTGGCAAAGGCGAGGAGGACGTGCGCGGCTTCCTCGGCATGGACATCCGCTGCCGGGTGCAGGGGTTGCTGATCCATGCCGCCTTCTGTTGCAGCGCAACAGAGCCGGTGCAACCCGCTATTCGGCCGCCTTGTCCATCACCAGGCGGGGCACCGGCACCTCCTTGAGCGCCGACCCCCGGCCCGAGAGCGAGGGGTTTGCCATGAAATAACGGTGCAGGTTGAAGCTGGGGCCGTCGGCCACCACCCGCCGGTAGCTGCCGTCTGCCAGCATGTCCCAGCTTTGCTCGCTGTCCTTGAGATTGGCGACCATCACCTGGTCGAGGATCTGGGCATGGACGGTCGGATTCTCGATGGGCACCAGCAGTTCCACCCGCCGGTCGAAATTGCGCGGCATCCAGTCGGCCGAGGTGATGAACACCTTCGCCTTGCGCGAGGGCAGCGCGCGCCCGTTGCCGAACACGACGATCCGGCTGTGCTCGAGGAAGCGGCCGACGACGGAGCGCACCCGGATGTTCGTGGAAAGCCCGGGGATACCGGGCCTCAGGCAGCAGATGCCCCTGACGACAAGTTCGATGGTGACCCCCGCCTCGCTTGCCTCATAGAGCCTGTCGATGATGACGGGGTCGACGAGCGCATTCATCTTCGCCCAGACGGCGGCCGGCCGGCCGGCCTTCGCATGGGCGATCTCGGCATCGATGAGCGCCATCAGCCGCTCGCGCAGGTTGAGCGGCGACATGGCAAGCCGCTTCAGACCCCGGGGCTCGATATAGCCGGTCACGTAATTGAAAAGCTGGGCGACTTCCCGGCCGAGATCGGGGTCGGCGGTGAAGAAGGAAAGGTCCGTGTAGATGCGGGCCGTCACGGGATGATAGTTGCCAGTGCCAAGGTGCAGGTAGGTGCGCAGCTCCTCGCCCTCGCGCCGGACGACCATCGAGGCCTTGGCATGGGTCTTCCACTCGATGAACCCATAGACGACCTGCACGCCGGCGCGCTCCAGTTCGGCCGCCCAGGTGAGATTCTGCTCCTCGTCGAAGCGCGCCTTGAGCTCGACAAGCGCCGTGACCGACTTGCCGGCCTCGGCAGCATCGATGAGCGCGCGCACGATCGGGCTGTTCTTGCCCACCCGGTAGAGCGTCTGCTTGATCGCCAACACATCCGGATCGGCCGCTGCCTGCCGCAGGAAGGCAAGGACCACGTCGAAGCTCTCGTAGGGGTGGTGGACGACGATGTCCTTGGCGCGGATGGCAGCAAAGCAATCGCCGCCGAAATCGCGGATCCGCTCGGGAAAGCGCGGCGTGAAGGGCTCGAACTTCAGGTCCGGCCGGTCCTCGTCCACCAGCTGCGCGAGGTCCGCCACGCCGATGATGCCATCGACTTCGGTCACATCGGTGGCTGCCACCCGCATGGCAGACAGCACCCGCGCCTTGAGATTGGCGGGAGTCCGGGTCTCGATCTTCAGGCGGATGACCTGCCCGCGCCGGCGCTGCTTGATGGCGGTCTGGAAGAAGCGGACGAGGTCCTCGGCTTCCTCCTCCACTTCGATGTCGCTGTCGCGGATGATGCGGAAGGCCCCCGATCCGAGCAGGGCGAAGCCTGGAAACAGCAGCGGAAAGAAGTGGCGGATCACGTCCTCGAGCGCGATCACCCGCACTGCATCGCCGGGAAGGCGAATGAAGCGGGGAAGCATCGGCGGCAGCATCAGGAGGGCGACCACCACTTCGCCGTCTGATTCGCGGCGCATCTCGAAGACAAGCGAGAAGCCCTTGTTGGGAATGAAGGGGAAGGGGTGCGCCGGGTCGATCGCCTGCGGGGTCAGCACCGGGAAGATGCGTTCGAGGAACCGGCCCTCGAGGAACGCCTCCTCATCTGGCGAGAGGTCCCTTGCGGCAAGGATCCGGAAGTCGGCCGCATCGAGCAGCCGCTTCAGCTCCACGAACACCTGCTGCTGCTGGTCCATCAGCGTGTCGGCAGCCTGGGCGATCGCCGCCAGCTGCTGCGCCGGAGTCGAGCCTTCGGCTGCCGGCGTGTCGATGCCCGCGTCGAGCTGGCCGCGCAGGCCCGCAACGCGCACCATGAAGAACTCGTCGAGATTGTTGCCCGAGATCGACAGGAAGCGCAGCCGCTCGAGCAGCGGGTGCGCGGGGTTGGTGGCCTCTTCCAGCACGCGCGCATTGAAGGCGAGCCAGGAAAGCTCGCGGTTCACGAGGCGTTCGCTCATGAGCCGGTTGGGATGGGCGGCAAAGGCTTCCATGGGCCGCCTTATCGCCTGCTTTCCTCCTCGCCGGAAGGGGCAAGCGCGAGCAGCGCCTCGCGCGCGAGCGGAACCGTGAGCGGCCGCTTGCCGGCAAGGCTTGCCGCGTCGATGAGCGCAACGGCGCGGTGGAGGGCTTCGAAGCTGCGCTCGATGCGCGCCAGCACATAGGCCGAAACCTCCTCCGGCGGCGCCAGTCCGCGGTCGCGCCAGAGCTTGTCGAACACATGGGCAAGCAGCGCATCATCCGGCTGCCCGATGGCGACCTGTGGGGTGGCAGCCAGGCGCGAGCGCAGGTCGGGCAGGCTGAGGTGCCAGTCCGGCGGGGCAGAGCGCGCGGTCAGC
Source organism: Sphingomonadaceae bacterium (assembly GCA_046719675.1). GTDB lineage: Bacteria > Pseudomonadota > Alphaproteobacteria > Sphingomonadales > Sphingomonadaceae > Thermaurantiacus. Next base: position 5,443 of record JBDNCK010000003.1, read on the forward strand.
AGCAGCGGACGCCGGCTTTCGACTGCCTCGTTCCAGGCGTGGAAGAGGGCTTCCTCGGAGGGGGTGCGGTCGGCGTCGTCGAGGAGCCTGGCATTGGCCCGGCGCGCGAAGATCTGCCCGAGATGCGTCTTGCCCGCACCGGGCGGCCCGACGAGGAGCGCGACGGGCAGCGGCCAGGTGGCCCAGGAATCGAGAAAGCGGACGGCCTCGCGATTGGCCTCCGACACGAGGAAATCCCTGGCTCCCTGCGCCGCCTTCCATCCCAGCGGGAGCGGAAGCTGGCCAGACATGCCGTCAGTCCCCGCTCTCGTCATCGTTGCCGTCGCCCGGGCCGCCTTCGGCTGGCGGTGGTGGCGCGAAGGGTTGCTCGTCCGGCCGGCGCAGCCGCAGGATGGTGCCATCCAGCCGCAGGCCCGCCTGGTCGAGCGCCAGCGCAAGCGCGGTGCCCTCGAGCTCGGTTGCAATCGCCAGGGTCGAGCGGCCGCCAATCACGAAGCTCTCGAGGCGGACGCCGTCGATCCCGGGCGCTGACCGCAGCCGCCGCTCGATGGCCTCAAGCGTCGCATTGTCGGGGCTGTCCACCGTCACCCGCAGACGGGCCTCGACCGCCCGCGCTCCGATCGTCTCCCCCGTCTCGGGCACTTCCACCGCTTCTTCCGGAGGCGACAGCAGCTCGTCGGGCACCAGCAGGCCGGCGCGCAGGGCCGCCGTGTAGATGCGATCCGCCTCGGCAACCGCCCGGTCAAGCAGCGCATCGATGTTGCCATCCTCGCCGGCAAGCTGCACCCGCGCGATGGTGCGCGCGGTCGGCCCGAAGCGGGCGATGAGCAGCGCCCTTGCCGGACCGCCGAGCCAGCTGCGCTCGAGGATGAGCTCGGGAATGAGCACGTCGGCCGTCTGGTAGCGGTCCATCAGCAGCCGCCACGGGCCGATGTCGGGCCGCTCGGCCTGGAAGGCGGTCAGCAGCAGCGAGTCCGTGGGCGAGGCGCGCAGCCGCACATAGTCCACCGCCGATTCGCCCGCGCGAAAGCGCAGCCAGGCCGCAACCCAGGGATTGCCCGGCTCATAGCCCATGCGGGTGCCTGCATCCTGCAGCACGGGCAGCACCAGCATCGGCGGCGACTGCACCAGCGGCGCGAAGCGGCCGAGAAAGGTTGCTGCCCGCGTGCGATCGAAGACGACCGAAAGCTGCGCGACATAGCGGCCCCGGCCGGCACTCTCGCGCTCCACCTCGATCGCCGAGACCATCTGGTCGAGCGCGCTGTCGGGAAGCCGCGGCGCCTGCTTCGGGTCGCCGCCGGCAAGCCGCGCCCACAGTTGCGGCCAGGCAAGCCGCTGCGCGGCGCGCCAACCGGCAAGCCGCGCCTCGATATCCGTCTTCGCCGTCTCATCGACGGCAATGCCCGAAACGACCAGTCCGCCCGCCTCGCCGACAGCCTCAGGCGTGTCCTTCTTTGCCTGCGCGAGCGCTGGCGCCGCGAAGAGGAGGGCGAGGACCACGAGGAGCGCGCGCATCCCTGCCGCCCCTAGCCTCTGTTGAAGGGCAGAGGAAAGCCCTTCCCTTCGCCGGCGGGGCGTGGTGAGGGGCGGGAATGACCGAGCTGAAGAAGCCCGCCACCTACGCCGAAGCCGGTGTCTCGATTGCCGCCGGCAACCGGCTGGTGAAAGCGATTGCCCCGCTGGTGGCTGCCACCAGGCGCCCGGGCGCGGACGCCGAGATCGGCGGGTTTGGCGGCATCTTCGACCTGAAGGCCGCAGGATTTGCCGATCCGCTGCTGGTGGCAGCAACCGATGGCGTCGGCACCAAGCTCCGGCTGGCGATCGACCATGAGCGCTACCAGACGATCGGCCAGGATCTTGTTGCCATGTGCGTCAACGATCTCGTGGTGCAGGGGGCCGAGCCGCTCTTCTTCCTCGACTATTTCGCAACCGGAAGGCTGTCGGAGGACGTGGCAGCCGAAGTGGTGGCGGGCATCGCCCGGGCCTGCCGCGCGGCGGGGTGCGCGCTCATCGGCGGCGAGACGGCCGAGATGCCCGGCATGTATGCCGATGGCGACTTCGATCTTGCCGGCTTTGCGGTGGGCGCCGTCGAGCGGGAGCAGCTGCTGACCGGTGCGCGGGTGCAGCCCGGCGACATCCTCCTGGGGCTTGCCTCCTCGGGCGCGCATTCCAACGGCTATTCGCTCGTCCGCCGGCTGGTCGAAGGCTGCGAGCTCGCAGCGCCTGCGCCCTTCGATCCGGGCCAGTCGCTGCTCGACGCGCTGCTCGCGCCCACCCGCCTCTATGTGATGCCCCTGCTGCCGCTGCTGCGCGCGGGCCGCGTGCGCGCGCTTGCCCACATCACGGGCGGCGGACTGCTCGAGAATGTGCCGCGCGTGCTGCCCGAAGGCTGCCGCGCCATGATCGATGCTGCATCATGGCCGCTGCCGCCCCTGTTTGCCTTCCTGCAGCAGCAGGGGGCGATCCTGCCGGCCGAAATGTGCCGCACCTTCAACTGCGGGATCGGCATGGTGGCGATCCTGGCCCCCGAGGAGGTGGAGCCGGCAGCCCGCACGCTTCAGGCAGCAGGCGAGACGGTGTTCGCCATCGGCCGCGTGGAGGCGGGCCCGCGGGGCTGCACCGTCGCCGGTGCGCGCGGCCTCTGGGGCGCTGCGGCCGACTGGACGGCCAGCCACGATGGCTAGGGTCCGGCTTGCGGTTCTCATTTCCGGGCGCGGCTCCAACATGCTGGCGCTCGCCGATGCAGCACAGGCGCCCGACTGGCCGGCCGAGATCGTGCTCGTCGTCTCCAACGTGGCCGACGCCCCAGGCATTGCCGCGGCCGCGGCCCGCGGCATCCCCACCGCCACCGTGCCGCATCGTGCCTATCCGTCCCGCGCGGCCTTCGAGGAAGCGCTCGACCTTGTGCTGCGGGCGCATCGCGTGGAGGCAATCGCGCTTGCCGGCTTCATGCGCGTGCTCACCCCCGGGTTCGTCGCCCGCTGGGAGGGGCGGATGGTGAACATCCATCCCTCGCTGCTGCCGAAGTATCCGGGGCTCGACACCCATGCCCGCGCGCTGGCCGCAGGCGACACCGAGGCAGGGGCGACTGTGCATCTGGTGACGGCCGATCTCGATTCCGGCCCGGTCCTGGCCCAGGCCCGGGTGCCGATCCTTCCCTCGGACACACCCGACACGCTGGCGCGCCGGGTGCTTGCCGCCGAGCACCAGCTCTATCCCGAGGCCATTGCCGAATGGCTCGGCAGCCGACGTCAGGCGGTGGTTGCGTAGCCGCCGTCCACCGTGACGACGCTGCCGCACAGATAGGCCGACGCCCGGCTGCCGAGGAACAGGGCGACACCGGCCATGTCTTCCGTCGTGCCCCAGCGCTTCATCGGGGTGACGGCCAGCGACTGGGTGTCGATCAGGTCGGCGATCGGCGCCGTCATCTTCGAGGGGAAATAGCCGGGCGCAATTGCGTTGACGACAATGTGCCGGGGCGCGAGGAACTTTGCCATCATCCGCGTCAGGTGCAGGACGCCTGCCTTGGAGGCGGCATAGGCATAGGTCTCGATCGGGCTTACATGCTGCCCGTCGATCGAGCCGATGTTGATGACGCGCGCATTGTCATCGGGCGTGGCGGCTGCCTCCAGCAGCCCGAGCATCCGCTGGGTCAGAAAGAAGACGGACTTGACGTTGAGATCCATCACCTTGTCCCAGCCGGATTCGGGATAGGCCTCGAAGGGTGCACCCCAGGAAGCGCCGGCATTGTTGAAGAGCACATGGACACGGTCCGTATGTTCGCGCACCGCCGCGGCGAAACGCTCGATTTCCTCCATGCGCGAAAGATCCGCCGGAATGGCGACGGCGCCAATGGCATCGGCGGTTGCCTTGAGTTCGTCGGCCTTGCGGGCGGAAAGGATCACCTTCGCGCCATTTTCGACATAGGCGCGCGCGATCATCTCGCCGATCCCGCGCGAGCCGCCGGTGATGACCACGGTCTTGCCGGCCACGGAAAAGAGGGTCTGGAGGCTGAGGGTCACACGCTTTCTCCGGCTTGGCGAGCGCGCTCCACGCGGCTTGCCTCGGCCGCAGGCAGCGAGCGGTAAAGCAAGTAGAGGAGCATGAGGATGATGGGGGCGAACACGTAGAGCGACAGGATCGCGTGGCCGAGATTGCCGAGCACTTCCGACATCTTGCCGACGATGAAGGGGCCCATGCCCAGCCCGATGATGGTGGTGCCCAGGAAATAGGTCGCCGTCGCCGCCCCGCGCATCCGCGGCAGCACGAGATCCTGGCTGGTGGCGGCCGCCACCCCCACCCAGGTGGCGGCAAAGACGGACCCGCCGAAGGCGTAGAGGTAGAAGAGCGTCTCGGACGTGGTCGTGAACTGGAGGAAGAAGAAGGGGGCAGCGCCAAGCAGCGCGATGAACCCGACGAAGATGCGCCCGGCCGGGTTGCGGCGCTTGAACCAGTCGGAAAGCCGGCCGCCGAGAATGACGCCGAGGAAACCGCCAGCCGCACCCCCGCCGCCGAGGAAGAAGCCCGCGACGGCCTTGTCGGCTCCAAAGACGCGGATGGCGTAGGGGGCCTGCCAGAAGCCCACGGCATAGCCCACCATCGCGATCAGGCCGAAGCCACAGACGACGAACAGGAAGGACGGCGTTCCCCAGATGAGCGCGAAGGTGGGCGGATCGCGCCGCCGGATCGACTGCGCCCAGGAAAAGACGGCATAGCCCGCCAGCCCTATCGCCACCCATTGCGGCCAGTTGCCGGCAACGACGATCATTCCGGCGATGAAGCCAAGCGCTGCGAGAAGCCCCAGGATGTTCACCCCCAGCGCGCGCCGGCCGAACTGCGCGGCATGGAACAGGGTGAAGGGGGGCAGCACCGAGGAAAGCTCGGTGAAGAAGCGCCCGAACGGATTGGCGACCGGCGGGTTCACGATGCCGTCGGCAAGCCCGCGGATTGGTTCCTTGAGGGTTGCCACCAGCAGGGCCAGCAGCAGGCCGGGAACGCCCACGGCAAGGAAGGCGGCCTGCCAGCCGACAAGGCCCAGCGGCCCGCCATCGGGAAAGGCCGCGTTCCAGCGGTTGACGATGAGCCCGCCGATGAAGAGCGACACGCCGCCACCAAGGTAGAGTCCGGAGGAATAGATGGCGAGCGCGGTCGCCCGCTTCTCCTTCGGGAAATAGTCGGACAGCACCGAGAAGGCGACGGGGCTGGCCGAGGCCTCGCCCACGCCCACCCCGATGCGCGCGGCTGCCAGCTGGCCGAAATTCTTGGTGAAGCCCGAAAGCGCCGTCATCGCCGACCAGAGCGCAAGACCGATGGTAAGCAGCCGGATGCGGTGCCAGCTGTCCGCCAGCCGCCCGAGCGGAATGCCGAACAGGGCATAGAAGACACCGAACACCGTGCCATAGAGAAAGCCGATCTCGGCGTCCCCGATTCCGAAGTCGGCCTTTATGTCCTCGGCAAGGATCGCCATGATCTGGCGATCGATGAAGTTCATCACATAGACGAGCACCAGGACAAACAGGACATACCAGCTATAGGGCCCGCCAACGCGTTTCCGGGCTTCGGCAAGCTCCTGCTCGTCGGGCAACCCCGCGCGCGCGTCCATCCATCCTCCCCGGCTTGTGTTGCGCGGGGCCTAGCAGCGGCAATCGCAAAGGGCCAGCGGGTCGGCGCAGCGGAGCCGCTGTTCCTTTCGCCAATTCCGGCATAGGCTGTGTCGCGTCTCCGAATCGGCGGAGCGGCCGCAGGGGTGGGCGGCGTGAACGAGCTGGGGATGTCCCCTCTGGTTGCAACGGCTGCGGATACCGCCTGGCGGTTCCGCGCCTTCATCAGCTACGCCCACAAGGATGAGGCCGCTGCCCGCTGGCTCCACCGCGCGCTCGAATCCTATCGCGTCCCGGCCCGCCTCGTGGGGCAGGACACCTGCCTCGGCCCGGCGCCGCGACGGCTGGGCCGGTTCTTCCGCGACCGCGACGAGCTGTCGGCGGCCGGCGCGCTTTCGGACGTGCTCCGGCAGGCGCTTGCCGAAAGCCAGTTCCTGATCGTCATCGCTTCCAGGGCGGCCGTCGCGTCGAAGTGGGTCAACGAGGAGATCTGCCAGTTCAAGCTGCTGGGCCGCACCGCGCATGTCCTTGCCTTCATTCCGCCCGAGGCGGAGGGGTCGGTTGCCGAGATTTTCCCGCCGCCGCTGCGCTTCGACGTCCATCCCGACGGCACGATCAGCGACCGCCCCGCCGAACCCGTCGCAGCCGACGCGCGCAAGTCCGGCGATGGCCGGCGACTGGCAAAGCTGAAGCTGGTCGCCGGCCTCACCTGCCTGCCGCTCGACGCCATCATCCGCCGCGAGGCTGCCCGCCGGCAGCGACAGCTCGGGATCGCCGCCATCGCGGCCTCGGCGCTCGCGATCGCCATGACCTTCCTCGCAGTCGCGGCCGTTCGTGGCCAGGCAGAGGCCGAGCGGCAGCGCGCGGAAGCCGACGGCCTCATCGAGTTCATGCTGACGGACCTCAGGGGGCAGCTCGAGCCGGTCGGGCGGCTCGAAGTGCTCGACAGCGTCGGCAAGCGCGCGCTCGCCTATTATTCCGGGCAGAAGCTCGACCGGCTTTCGGCCGACGAGCTGGGCCGGCGGGCGCGTGCGCTGCTGCTGGTGGGCGAAGTGCGGGACCTGCGCGGCGACAGCGACGGCGCGCTCACGGCCTTCCGCGAAGCCGAGCGCACCACGGCCGAGCTGCTCACGCGCGAGCCGGACAATCCCGACCGCATGTATGACCATGCGCAAAGCCTGTTCCACCTCGGCAACATCGCCTGGCAGCGACAGGACATGCCGACCGTGGAGGCGAAGTTCATGGCCTATGACGCGCTGGCCGCGCGCATGGTCGCAACCGATCCCCACATGCCCAAATGGCTGCAGGAACAAAGCTACGCCCACACCAATCTCGGGGTCTTCTACCGCGACAGCGGCCAGATGGAAAAGGCCGTGGAGCGGTTTGGCAGGGCCGTCGAGCTCGACGAGCGGCTGCTGTCAGCCGGAGGCGATGCCCCTGACAGCGACAGCCGCTATGCGCTCGCCCAGTCCCTTGCCTGGTGGTCGGATGGCCTGCGCGACACCGACCGCTTCGCCGAGGCGCGCGCTGCGCGCGGGCGCGAGATCGCGCTCTATGACGCGATGCTTGCCGTGGATCCGCGCCATGCCAAGGCACTGGAGGGCAAGGGCACGGCCCTTGTCGCATCGGCCAATCTCCATCTTTTCGAGGGCGAGACGATCGGCCGGGCAATCGCCGATGCCGAGCAGGCGCTGGCCCTCCTGCGGGGCCGCCTCGCGCAGGAGCCCGACAACCAGCTGCTGCGCGAGCAGACGGTCTCGGCAGCGCTGACGCTGGTCGAAGCGCATCTCATCGCCAGCGATCCCGCAGCTGCGGCGCAGGCCCTTGCCTTTGCCCTTCCCGAGGCCGATCGGCTGGCGGCCGCAAGCGCCGCGCAGCGCCACCGCCATCCGCTGCTGCGGGCCCGCGCGCTCGAGATCCTGCTGTTGCGGGCGCGCGGCAAACCGGCCGGCAGCCAGCTTGCAGCCGTGCTCGACATGGCGAGGGACGGGCGAGGCGCGATGTTCGAGCGCGCGCTCCTGCTTGCGATCCGGGCAGTCGACGAGGAGGCTGGCGGAAACGCTTCCGGCGCAGCTGCCGACGTCCGGCGCGCGCGGGCCCTGATCGCGGATGCACCACCCTCGCCGCGGCTTGCCGCACTGGCGGCCGCACTGGACGAGCGCTTCCCGGCACAGGCCGGGCCGCAGAGCGCGCCGCCTGCTTCCTATCCGGTTGCGCGCCTGCTCGCGGTCGCCCGCGCGGGCGAGCGGCCCTGACGAACCCCCTGCGCCGGCGGCCCGGGGGGCCGGCGCGGGTCCATCTGGCTCCCGGAAGGAGGCACGACGACCATGGCCAAGCAGATGAAGCTCCAGGTGAACATTGCCCTGAACGGCAACCAGACCCCGAGCGGCTGGAACATCGGTTCCGCCTATTCGCAGGGGAACACCGATCCCCCAAGCAGCAATGTCGTCGACCCAGAGGGCAACATCACGCTGACCAACATGGCCAAGACATCGGAGTATGACAACAAGGTCGAGGTCGAGTTCATCATTGCCAGGAACAATGTCGTAGACATGAACGGCAATCCGGCACATGTCCGCTTCATTTCGGACAAGCAGGGAGCAGTCAGCATCACGCCGGTGTCCTCTGGCGTCTTTGGAAGCTATGATGAGAATTCCGATGGCTCCCGGTTCAGCCTTACCGATGAAGACAATGACGGGTCCACCTACACCTATTGTCTGAGCGTCGTCTGCTCGCAGCAGGGGGCGCGGACGGGCACCATCGTCCCGCTCGATCCGAGGATCGTCAACCGCCAGGAGAATTGAGGCAATCCGCCGCCGGGCGCAACGCGGGCCTGGCCTGGGCCGCGGTGCCGCCCGGCCCCCTGTTCCGGTTCCCTGCGCCTGCCGGCAAGAGCCCGGCCGGCGCAGGGCAGGCCGGGCAGCATGCGGCGGCCTAGAAGTCCATGCCCACGCTCAGCTTGTAGAAATCCCCGATGTTGCCGCTCTTCACGTCGGCACCGGCGGTGAAGCGGGCGAAGAAGCCCTTGGGCAGCGAGAATTGCACATAGGGCCCGACCCAGTGATAGACGCTCCCGGTCGAGCCCCCCGGATAGGTGTTCCGCGTGTTCGAGAGATACTCGTAGTGCGCACCTGCCGACACGAGGCTGGAGAATTTGTAGCCCGCGTTCACCCAGAGATGGAGGAAGTCGAGCGCGGCATCACCACCCCGCTGCCGCAGCGCGGCATAATAGCCGACATAGAGCTCGGCCTCGAAGGAGTCGTCATCATAGTTGGCCGTCAGGCTCGGCACGATGCCATCGGCAAAGCGGGCGCCCGCCGTAAAGCCGTCATCGTCGAGCGCGCCACCCGAGAGCAGGGCGCCATTGGTGATCCCGAGTTGCGGATTGATGTTCAGCCGCCCGTCGGCCAGGATGAAGTTCACGCCCACCCCGAACTCGGTCCAGAGATTGTCGCCCGTGGGCAGGGGCAGCAGGCCGAAGGCGGGCTTCGTCCAGAAGATGCCGTAGAAGGTGAAGTCGAGCGTGTCGCTGACCGGGACGGCGCCGCTGAACGAAGGATAGAATCCGAAGAAACTGTCCTGGTTCAGGGCAACCGAGAAGGAAGCCTCGCGCTTCTCGCTCTCCTGGGCAGTTGCAGGAGCGGCTCCAAGAAGAGCGACCGCGACACCGATGCCGGCAAGACTCAGAAACGGAGAATTCATCTTCGCCATCACGTGTGTTCCTTTCCTCAAGTTGCGAACTTCCAACCCAAGGAAACACGTCGAAGGCATCCAGCCTCAGGCTCTAGCGGCCTTTATTTCCAATGCGTGGCGGATGGCGCCAGGGCGAGTCAAGCCAATACCGGACAACAGTGCCGCACTGCAGCAACCCGTTGCCGAAATGTCACGGGAATGGACAACAGGTGCAGCATTCCGCTGCCCGCCCGTCGGCCCCCGGCATCCGGCCCGGCTGCCGCTCCGCTCGCCGGGTGCAGCTCAGGCCTTTTCCTGTTCCTCGTCTTCCGAGAACTGCACCCGGCCGTGCTCGGGATTGCTGGAATCCAGGGACAGGAGGATGAGGCCGACAAGATAGAGCGGCGCGAGGATCGCAGCCGAGATGTAAAGCGCCGTCAGGCCGAAGACGGCCGTCAGCAGCGCCACCAGCGCGACGAGGCCGACGAGCGCTGCAATCGCGATCTTCGCCCGGCGGGCGTCGGGGTCCTCGCTGGTCTCAGCCATGGGGTTCGTCCTCCTCTTCGAACAGGATCCGCTCCGCGGCGCCATCGAGATCCTCATACTGGCCCGACCGCACCGACCAGATGAAGGCGCCAAGGCCGATGAGGCCGAGCAGCAGCGCCAGCGGAATGAGCAGCAGCAGACTGTTCATGGCAGGCGCCTGCCGCCCGCCGGCGCCTTCGCGAGCCGTGCCGCGTTCAGCGTGACGAGCAGCGAACTTGCCGCCATGGCGGCTGCGGCAATCCAGGGTGTCACCAGCCCGGCGATGGCAACCGGCACCCACAGCGCATTGTACAGGAAGGAAAAGCCGATGTTCTGCCGGACGATGCGCAAGGTGCGCCGCGCCGTTTCCAGATAGGTTGCAACCGGAGCAAGCCCGCTTCCCATCCACACCGCGTCAGCAAGGCGCCGGCTGGCGTCAGCCGCCGTTCCGGGGGCAAGGCTGGCATCGGCGGCAGCCAGCGCCGGCGCATCGTTCAGGCCATCGCCGGCAACCAGCACGCGGCGCCCCTCTGCCTGCAGTTGCTCGACAAGCGCAGCCTTTTCCTGCGGGCGCAGGCCGGCATGCCGCTCTTCAATGCCGAGGGCATCTGCCAGCGCCCCGGTCGGTGCTTCCCGGTCGCCCGAGACGAGGAGCAGCCGCACGCCCATGGCGCGCAGCCGGGAAAGGGCTGCTTCGGCGTCCGGGCGCGCCCTGGCAGCCAGCGCAAAGCGGGCCGGGGCATGGCCAGGGGCAACCAGAAAGGCTTCCAGTTCGTCGCGGTCTTCGGAAGCAGCGCCGGGCAGTCCGCACCAGGCCGCCGAGCCGAGGAGCACGCGCCCCTCGGGTCCTTCACGCACGAGCCCGGCGCCCGGCTCTTCCCGCACGTCGCTGGCAGGGGGAATGTCGGGTGCCAGCGCGCGGATGGCCTGCGCCAGTGGATGCCGGGAATGGGCTGCAAGGCTGCTCGCCAGCGCCACCAGCGCCGGATCGTCCGGCCGGTCCACGATGGTCGCCCCCGGCAGGGTCAGCGTGCCGGTCTTGTCGAGGACGAGCGTGTCGACGGCGGCGGCCCGTTCGAGCGCCGTCTCGCTTGCCAGCAGCACGCCCTCCTTCAGCAGCCGGCCCGCGGCCGCCACCTGCGCGGCCGGAACAGCCAGGCCCAGCGCGCAGGGGCAGGCAATGATCAGCACGCAGACCGCATGAACGAGGCTCTGCTGCCAGCCGACGCCACCCAGCGCCAGCCAGCCGAGGAAGGTGGCAAGCGCCAGCGCATGGATGACCGGCGTGTAGAAGCGCACGGCCCGGTCGGCGAGCGCGACATGGCGGCCCTGCTTCTGCTCGGCGGCCTCCAGAAGGCGCACCATCTCGAACAGGGTGGAGGCGCTGCCGGCTGCCGTCGCCTCGACGGTCACGGGAGCGCCGAGGTTGAGCATGCCGGCCTGCACGGCGTCGCCGGCGCGCAGCTGGCGCGGCGCCCATTCCCCGGTCACGAGGCTGGTGTCGGCCTGCATGGCAGGCGCCCGCAGCACGCCGTCTGCCCCCACGCGCTCGCCCGTTGCCACCAGCAGCTTCTGCCCGGCCCGCACATTGGCGGCCGGCACTTCCTCGGTGCGGCCATCGGCAAGCAGCAGGCGCACCGGCTGGGCTGCCAGCATCGCAAGCTCCTGGACGCCGGAGCGCGTGCGGCCGCGCATGCGCGAATCGAGCCAGCGGCCGAGGAGCAGCACGGAAAGGAGCGCAAGCGCCCCGTCGAAATAGACATGCGGTCCGTGGGCCACGGTCTCGACGAGGCTCATGCCCGTCGTCAGCAGCACGCCGGCGGCAATCGGCACATCCATGTTGGTGCGCCCGCGCCGCAGCGCCGCGCTAGCCGAGGCCCAGAAGGGCCGGCCCGCCCACAGGATCGCAGGGACAGCGATCAGCGCCTGTAGCCAGTGGAAGAAGGCCCGTGTTCCAGGCCCCATGTCCTGGGCATGGCCAAGCCAGACCGCCCAGGCGAGCATCATCACATTGGCCAGCGCGAAGGCCGCCACCCCGAAGGCCAGCAGCAGCTGCTGCTCGCGCCTGCGGTCGGCCTGCGCGACATCGTCCGGCTGCCAGGGAACCGCGGCATGGCCCATCGCGGCAAGCCTTGCCACCAGCGCATCGGCCCTGCTGCGCGGGCCATCCCAGGCGAGATCCAGCCGGCGGGTGGAAAGATTGAGGCGCGCGCCCGTCACCCCAGGCTCGGCCCTGAGCGCGCGCTCGATTCTGGCAACACAGCCGCCGCACGTCACCCCGTCCACGAACAGGCTCAGGCGGAACCCCCCGTCTGCCGTGCGCTCGGCGTGCGCCGCCAGGCTGCGCTGCGCCGGCGGCGCCGTCCCCGGCCAGGGCGCGTTCATCGCACCCGCCCGGGCGCCACCTCGACGGTGCGGCGCGCCTCGATCCTGCCGGCTTGCGTCTCGGCCCGGGCGGTCAGCACCCATTCGCCGCCGATGGGCAGCATCAGCCGGCCGCGATGCGCCATGCCATCGGCCTCCAGCGGGACTGCGATCTTCTGCGCATAGCGGGTGGGCCGCTCGGCCGTCAGCGTGATGCGGTCCGCGCGCACCGGCCGGCCCGCCAGATCCCGGACCTCGACGACAACCGGCGACGCGCGCTGCGCCTCGCCCTCGAAGGCGATGGCAATGGCGTAGGGCGCCACCTGCGGCAGCGGCCTTGCATCCGTCACCAGCCCCGGATGGCTGACAAGTGCCAGCCACACCATCCGCGCGTTGACGGCCACCATCGCAAGGAAGGCAAGCACGATGAGCCCGGGGATCCAGCGGTCCCCCTGGAGCAGCCAGTTGCGCGCGCCCGGAAAAGGCCCCGCCATCAGCGCAGCTGCTCCGGGGCGACGAAGCTGGTTTTCGCTTCCGCAACCGGCGCCCCGCCGTCGACCGGGAGAAGCACCAGCCGGATCGGCACACGGCCTTCCGCCACACCGGGCGGCGCTGTCAGCAGCAGGCGG